>CAZDHQ010001028.1:0-1503 GCA_964505135.1 uncultured Ferruginibacter sp. | reverse complement strand
GGATGCAGCCTTTTTGCAAACCATTGTACTGGGTGATGTATTTGTAGTAATGACAATTGTCTCTATGTTTCTCATTGACCGGTTAGGACGCAAGCCGCTTTTGTATATCGGCGTTAGTATTATGGCAATATCACTAACAGTTACAGGCGTTGCCTTCAAAAATGTTCAATACCAGATAAACCAACAGCAAATAACTACAGTTGCAGAATCGGTTTATAAGAATGAATTATGGAATGAGGCAAGAAAAGAAAATCCTGCTCTTATAGATTTTGATGAATTAATTGTAACGAGTGGGAAAGCCGTATTTAAAAAACAAAATAAAATTATCAGCTCATTAGATTTTGAAAGGCAAAATATAAACGAAATAGACTGGAGGAAAAGTCTTTTTATAAAAAGTGTATCTGAGCTAAAAAATAAATCTTTTAATAATGAGCTTGATTTTATAGTCGCAATCAACAACTCACTTTCGGAAACAAATATTAAAAGTGTACACTACAAATCTTTTTTGCTAAAAGAAGGTATAAGGGTTAACGCTGTTTTAATATTAATAAGCATACTGATATTTATTGCCGGCTTCTCCATATCACTGGGGCCGGTTATGTGGACCATGCTTTCTGAAATTTTTCCTAACGTACTCAGAGGATTGGCTATTTCGGTAGTGGGGGCAGCAAATGCTCTCGCTAGCTTTCTTGTTGCTACATTTTTTCCCGTACAATTAGCAACATTAGGAAGCAGCGGCACTTTTTTTATCTATGCCGGTTTTATGTATATCTGTTTGTGGTTTGTTTGGAAATATGTAGTTGAAACCAAAGGCAAGTCATTAGAACAATTAGAAAAAGAACTGACTAAATCATGAGTGTGATTACAAATCCCATATTAAAAGGCTTTAATCCTGACCCATCTATTGTAAGGGTTGGGAATGACTATTATATTGCTACTTCAACCTTTGAATGGTTCCCCGGGATACAAATACACCATTCCACCGATTTGCAAAACTGGGAATTGATTGCAAGACCGTTGAACAGGACAACACAATTAGATTTGAAAGGGGTTCCGGACTCCTGTGGTGTTTGGGCACCATGCCTAAGTTACGATAAAGGAATTTTTTATCTTGTTTATTCCAATGTAAAATCTTTTGACGGAGCCTGGAAGGATACCCCAAACTACTTAGTTACTGCAACTGATATATCCGGAGAATGGTCAAACCCTGTTTTTCTAAACGCAATGGGATTTGATGGAAGTTTGTTTCATAACGACGATGGCAGAAAATGGTATTTGAGCATGGTTAATGACCATCGCAAATCAAAAATATTTGGAGGCATAATACTTCAGGAATTTGATATTACTAAAAAAAAATTAAAAGGACCTGTTTACAATATTTTCAAAGGCTCATCACTCGGTATAACGGAAGGTCCACATCTCTATAAAAAAGACGGTTATTATTATTTATTGACTGCAGAAGGGGGCACCGAATACGGACATGCCGCCACTATTTCCCGGTCA
>CAZDHQ010001027.1:1271-1509 GCA_964505135.1 uncultured Ferruginibacter sp. | reverse complement strand
AATAAGTTAGTTAAAGATATGCTGCTGCAGGGTCCCGTTCCTTCCTCTGCCGGTATTGACAATGGTGTGTACGACTTTGCATCAAACAGGGTGTGGGCTAACGTTGGGGACATGGTAAATAAGGGTTTTGAATTTCAGATCCAGTCTTTAAATGTAAAAGCAAAAAATTTCAGGTGGACCACGAACCTGAATTTTGCGATCAATAAGAACGTTATTAAAAGGCTCACTCCCCAGGCTG
>CAZDHQ010001027.1:0-1261 GCA_964505135.1 uncultured Ferruginibacter sp. | reverse complement strand
CAATATTTCAAGAACCGGCCATATGCGTAATGAATGGTACCTGGCAGACTTTGCTGAAATTGATCCTGCCACAGGCATAGAAATGATTTATGCTGTAGATAGGGACATCTATAACAAAACCGGTGAAACTGCAAGGCTTAAAAATGCGGCAGGGAAGGATAGTTTGATATATGCCACAAATGGAAATATTGCCAACAACCTTTTTGAATTAAAAAACAAATCTGCGGATCCCCGGTATTATGGCGGTATCACCAACACTTTCGAATATAAAGGATTTGACTTGAGCGTTTTGATTACTTTCCAGGGAGGTAATTATATTTATAATTTCAACGAGCAGGTATTATCATACCCTGTGCCAAAATATAACTTCATGGCAGCCATTCTTGATCAGTCATGGAAAAAGCCCGGCGATATAGCAAAATACTCAAAATTAACTTACAGGAATGCCCAGGTCATTGATGGCAACGTAGTTGATGATTTCGCAAGGGAATTTGATTATGTAACATTCAACAAATACATGTATAAAGGTGATTTTATACGGTTAAAAAATATCCAGTTAGGGTATACTGTTCCTGAAAAGTCCTTAAAGAATATAGGATTGCAGGGTATGAAAATATATGTAGCCGCTACCAATTTATTTACTAAAACAGCTTATCCCGGCTGGGACCCCGAAGGTGCGGTAATTACTTTGGTAGACCAGGTACCTCAACTGAAAACCTGGACTGTGGGCTTAAACGTACGTTTCTAAAACTAATTTAAAACTGTAGTGATGAAAATAATATACAGAATCTTGTTGAGCATTACGTTGCTCATATCATTTGCCGGCTGTAAAAAGTTTTTTGACCTGGAGCGGCCGCCGCAAACTCCATGGAACAATGTTACCGAGTTTGAAAGAGCTGCTATCGGTCCTTATTCAAGGCTCTTTGTTGGTGCAAGCTGGTCAATCAGCTATATTGACTATACCGTATTAACAGTAAGCGAAGGTGATGATGTGGATTGGGTGAATGATCCTGAATGGGGGTATCGCAGAAATACAGGATCTCCTTTTTGGCTTACGGAAACTATGTGGTTATGGAATTACCAGGCTATCGCCAGTTGTAATGACGCACTGGAATTTGTCAATAAAAACAATGGCGACCCCTTTCCGCAGCAGAGTGAATTTGATAAGACAAACAATTTTAACAGGATCGTTGGCGAGCTCTACTTTTTACGCGGATTTGCATATTATATGCTGATGCATGTTTTTGGGCATGCCTACCAG
>CAZDHQ010001026.1:0-1510 GCA_964505135.1 uncultured Ferruginibacter sp. | reverse complement strand
ATGTTTTTCAAATTCAATAATTATGTAATAATTGTAGATTATGCCTAATATAAATAAAGTATACATCGGAAATTCCATTCCACCGATTGCCCAAAAGGCAATAGAATCATCAAGAGCAAGGAATAATGGCGGTATTAAAATCAGATATTTTATGTATTTAGCTAAGTTGCTGTTGAATTGTTTTGAAATAAGTGTTATTAAAAGAATATTAACCATTGAAAGAATAAGCCCGAGCGAACTTGAGAAAATAGAAACATCAACAGATTTAACGGTAGTAAACGGAGCTGTTATAATTGTCCATAAAAAATTAGTATAGCCCTCTACATACTCACCTTGGTTATATACCAGACCTTTACCTTCCATCAGATTTTTACCGTATCTGTATGATATGTATGCATCATCTACATTCTGGAATAAGAAGCTCCAGCTGAGGAAAAAACAATATATTACAAAAAACAGTAATATTAATACGAAATATCTTTTATGCTTTGACAATTATCTTTATTATTTAATTCATTACAAATTTATAGCAAAGTTTAACAAAAAATATGCAAAATTTAAACATTTAATCAGTCATAAGGAATTATTATTTTTGAGTATAAGTTACAAAATATGACAGAAATACACAATGATAAGGATATCAGTTGGAAATAAGTTGGCGTAAAAATCTTTACATTATATGGAGCGCTCAATTAATTGCCATGATAGGTATGAGCATGGTGATCCCCTTTTTACCCCTATACGTTAAAGATCTTGGTGTTACAGAAATAGCAGAAGTTAAACGCTGGAGCGGTCTTGTTGTTTCAGGTGTATTCATTACTGCTTTTTTTGCAACCCCTGTATGGGGCTGGTTAGGTGATAGAGTTGGCAAGAAAAAGATGGTACTTAGGGCAATCTTCGGGCTTGCTGTATCACAATTTTTAATTGGCCTCTCACAGGATGTTGTACAGCTGTTTATATTCCGGATGGTGCAGGGCGCATTAAGCGGTTTCATTGCAGCCTCACTTGCACTTGTATCCTCAAACACTCCAAAAGAAAAATCAGGATATGCCATAGGTTTTCTTGCCAGTTCTACTGCTGCAGGCAATCTGCTGGGTCCGTTTATAGGCGGATTACTGGCTGATGCTTTCGGATACAGGAATGTGTTTTTCATTACTTCAGGAATTTGTACAATTAGCGGCATTTTAGTTTTTGCTTTTGTCAAGGAGATAAACCAAACACGGAACAGAGAAAGCGTTATCTTTGATAACTATAAGTTCGTCTACCAAAATACAAGGATCAAATATGCGATGCTCCTCTTAATAATTTCAGCTGCCGCAATTTCTATGATACAGCCACTATTTGCCTTATTTATAGAAAGAAAATTAAGCACTACTGCATATCTTGCAACCATCACAGGCTCAATATTCGGTGTTATGGGATTATTCCAGGTGATCTCCTCTTCATTCTGGGGGAAACTTAACGACAAAAAAGATATCAGGAAAAACCTCGCATGGGCTATGGTTGGTGC
>CAZDHQ010001025.1:0-1514 GCA_964505135.1 uncultured Ferruginibacter sp. | reverse complement strand
TTCCTTTTTTTTTTTTTCTTTCTACGAATGAATCCGGCGTAGCATTGATAATGCCCATCACCATTGGAGATTCTGGCATCAATAATTTTCCATTGCAGTTAAGTGAATACATCAGGCAGAACAAGTATTTTTGACAGCGCAAAAATAGATACATTCAACTAAACATGAACACCAACCAACAGTACGACAAAGCAATTGACAGTTGTAAAGACATCTTTCTGAAAAAAACGAAGGATTACGGCACATCATGGAGAGTCTATAGGATCATCTCTGTAGCAGATCAAATCTTTATCAAAGCAAAACGTATCCGTACCATACAGGAAAAAGGGGAACAAAAAATAAGTGATGATATTTTTAGTGAGTTTAAAGGCATTTTGAATTATGCCATTGTGGGATTAATACAATTAGGCATGTCTTCTGAAGAAGTAGAAGAATTGCCGGTAGAAGAAGTTGAAAAACTTTACGATGGAAGAGTATCAGAGGCAAAGCAACTGATGCAGGATAAAAATCATGATTATGGTGAGGCATGGAGAGATATGAGCCAGGAGAGTTTTACTGATTTGATCCTTGCTAAAATTCTACGGATACGTTCTATTCTTAGTAATGATGGCAAAACAATCATCAGCGAAGGGATAGATGCTAATTTCTATGACATCGTTAACTATGCAGCATTTGCACTGATACTGGGTGAGGAAGCAGCATTGGCTAAATAAGAAAAGTAATTATGAAAGTACTTGTTACCATCGCAAGAATTCTTGTGGGCACGCTATTTATTTTCTCCGGTCTTGTAAAAGCTATTGATCCGCTTGGGCTTAATTATAAGATGCAGGAGTTTTTTGAAGTGTGGGCTTCATCTGGATACCTGCCAGGCATGATGAATTGGCTGCATGGCCAGTCATTAATTTTTACCATTGCAATGATAACATTAGAGGTAGTACTGGGTGTGGCCTTATTGGTAGGTTGGAAAAAGAAATTGATGCTGAATCTGCTGTTACTGCTTGTATTGTTTTTCACGTTCCTTACCAGCTATGTGTTATTTAGCGGCAAGATAAGAAGCTGCGGTTGCTTTGGTGATTGTATTCCGCTTACCCCTATACAAACATTCACAAAAGATATTATTCTTACGATCCTCGTGATATTTTTAATTGCGAAGCAGGAATATATAAAACCAATTTTCGCAGGTTCTTTACCGCTACTGATAACGCTGCTTTCAACAATTGCAACACTGTTTTTACAACAGTATGTGATGAAACATTTGCCAGTAACGGACTGCCTGCCTTATAAAAAAGGAAACAATATTTTGGAATTAAGGAAAATGCCGGCAGATGCGATACCTGATAAATTCGAATATGGTTTTGTATACACAAAAGGCGATGTGAAGAAAGAGTTCAATATGAATAATCTTCCTGACAGCAGCTGGACTTTTGTTGAACGTAAACAAACGTTAATAGAAGCTGGAAAAAATAATGTTCCGCTGATCAATGATTTTTCATTAACAGACACAATCGGTGCAG
>CAZDHQ010001024.1:0-1515 GCA_964505135.1 uncultured Ferruginibacter sp. | reverse complement strand
GAAAGCAAATGTTTCAGAACTTGTACATATAATAAGCTTAATAATGGCATACAATGAACAGTTGACCAACAGGGTAAGAGATAAGCTAACAGCATTTTTCAGGACACTTCATTTCTAAAATAAAAAGATGCAATCAAAAGCCGCTAATATTGAAGATTATGTGAACGAACTTCCTGCAGATAGAAAGGAAGCAATAAATAAATTGAGAAAAGTGATTAAGAACAATCTACCAAAAGGTTTCCAGGAATGTATGAACTACGGAATGATTGGTTATGTGGTGCCGCATTCAAAATACCCGGCAGGTTACCATTGTGATCCAAAGCTGCCGCTGCCGTTTATGAATATTGCTTCGCAAAAGAACTTTATAGCTATATATCATATGGGCGTGTATGCCGAACCTACATTATTGAAATGGTTTACGGAAGCACATGCAAAAGCGATTTCTAAAAAATTGGATATGGGCAAGAGCTGCATGCGCTATAAAAAACCGGAAGACATCCCTTATGAGTTAATTGGTGAACTAGCCTCTAAGATCACGCCGGATCAATGGATTCAATTGTACGAAAGCAAGTTCCGTTCTGGTAAAAAATAGACTGGTATAATTACCCAGTCTCTTTCAAAACTGCAGTAACTCTTTCCTTTAATTCATCATACGGCGTAAATCCTTTTGCAACCAAATAAAACTTGCTATCGCTCAGTTGTATTAATACAGCAGGGAACCCTGTAACCTGTAATTGTTTGCACAGCGCAAATTCATAGTATGCCTGTTCTTTGTACTGTTCGCTGTGGAGCTTTTCGTAAAATGAGTCCGCTGCAATAGCATACTTAGCTATCAGGTGACGATAAGCTTCATCGTCATCTAAATCACGGCCTTCATAATTTAATGCATACTGCAGATCAGACGCAAAGCTTACCTGCAGATCTGGATAAAGCTCTTTAAAAATGCACAAGGCAATGGCTGGCTTTTCTGAATTCATCACCCAGTCGCTTTGTTTGGGATTCTTGATATGCCATAAAAAATCTTCGCCAAATTGAATACCGGTCATTTCTTCCACTCTTTTATAGGCACTTTGTATAAAAGGTGCAATCTTTTCAATTGGGGCTTTATTTTCGCCAATCATCATGCCACCGCTTAGCACTTCTACCTGGACTTGATCCTTAAAATCCTCTGCAATTTTTTTCATCACAGCACTAAATCCATAACACCATCCGCAATAGGCATCGTAACAATAAATCAATAATGGTTGCATGCGGCAAAATTAGCATTCAGCACTTATGAAGCAGATTTTTAAATGTGAAAAGTGTTGATTTTACTCAATTGTGCGGTATCACTTAAAATCAAGAACAAAATTTTTACTAAAAATCAATTAGTTATAAAGGTTCGATTAAAAATAGTTGCTCAAAATGTTTGAAATCAACATTTATGCTCCTACCTTCGCCGTCCAATTTTTAAAGCTGCCGGGATAGCGGCAGTCTCATCTTCCTTCGGCTCCGCTCAGGATTCAAAGGAAATTC
>CAZDHQ010001023.1:0-1524 GCA_964505135.1 uncultured Ferruginibacter sp. | reverse complement strand
ATGTAAGCGCACGCAAACAACTGGAAGAACAAATGCGCCGCTACAGTGAAGCATTAAAAAAAGAAGTGGAAGAAAGAACAAGAGAAGTAATTCAAAACGAAAAAAAGTACAGAGCGCTTATTGAAAATAATTATGACAGCATTGTATTGCTGGATGCTTCATTACAGATTATTTATCACAGCCCTTCTGTATTCCGCACACTTGGTTATGATGAGTCATTGGAACTTTCAACCAATGTATTTGATTATTTGCATCCGGATGATATTGATTACGCCAGGGAAAAAATTACGGATTTACTAAAGCAGCCTGGCGTAAGGGTTACCGCACTCTTTAGATTACAGCACCAGTTAGGCCACTATGTATGGATGGAAGGCGTGCTGAATAATAAACTGAACGATGCAGAAGTAAATGGCATTATTGCTAACCTGCGTGAAGTAACAGAAAGGATTACTGCTGAAGAAAAAATTAATCAAACACTAAAAGAGTTGTCGGATTATAAAGAAGCACTGGATGAATCCAGCATTGTGGCCATCACAAATCAAAAAGGAATTATTACGCATGTAAATGAAAATTTCTGTCGCATATCCAAATACAGCAAAGAAGAGTTGATTGGGAAGGATCACCGTATCATTAATTCCGGCTATCATACGCCCACGTTTATTCGAACCCTTTGGGAAACCATTTCCAGTGGAAAAATATGGAAAGGTGAAATAAGAAACAGGGCAAAAGATGGTAGTATCTATTGGGTAGATACTACCATCATACCCTTTGTGAATGAGAAAGGAAAGCCTTATCAATACATGGCCATTCGGTCAGATATTACTGAAAGGAAAAATGCAGAAGAAGCGATTAATCAACTAAACAGGGAGCTGGAGGAAAGAGTGAATAAGAGAACGGAGGAATTGAAGAAAGCCAACAGTGAGATGGAAGCTTTTTCTTATTCTGTATCGCATGATTTAAGAGCGCCATTGAGGGCAGTGCATGGCTTTTCGAGAATATTGGAAGAGGATTATAGTGATAAGATTGGTGGTGATGCCAGCCGTGTAATAGGCGTTATCAAGAGTAATACGGTAAAGATGGGTAACCTGATAGATGATCTGCTGGCATTTTCAAGAATGGGAAAAAGCCCGGTAAACAAAACAAGGATTGATAACAACGATGTGGTGCAGGAAGTAATTAAATCAATTGAAGCCAATCATATTGAATGGGTGCTTCAGCCATTGCCGGAAGCCATGGCAGACAGGAATTTGCTGCGGCAGGTATGGGTAAATTTTATTTCCAATGCAGTTAAATACTCTTCACATAACAAAGTAGCCAGGGTTGAAATTGGATCTTATACAAACAATGGACAACTGGTGTTTTTTGTAAAAGACAACGGTGTAGGTTTTGATGAACAGTATAAACATAAATTGTTTAAAGTGTTTCAGCGCCTGCATGATGCAGATGAGTTTGAGGGCACTGGTATTGGTTTAGCAATTGTAGAAAAAATTATTTCCAAACATGGTGGCACAGTTTGGGCAGAAG
>CAZDHQ010001022.1:0-1536 GCA_964505135.1 uncultured Ferruginibacter sp. | reverse complement strand
TCATGAATGGAAAACCAGCTCAACCATTATATGGAATAAAATTGAAGAAGTGAAGGGCGTAGGCATGAAAGCAACAGACAAGCATGGAAATCAATATGAATTGGGGGCTTTTAAAATTGCAACTGCATTTACTACTGATGATTCTCATTCCGCTTACCTGGTGAAAAACAACCAACTAATTGGCTGGATTGACCTGGAAGATGAAATAAGACCAGAAGCACTTGGCGTGATAAGTTATCTTCATTCAAAAAATATTAAAACAGTTTTATTAAGTGGAGATGCCAGGGAAAAAACTAAAAAGATAGCAGATAAATTAGGCATTCGTGAAGTATATGCAGAACAGTCGCCGGAAGAAAAGCTACAAGTGATTGAAGGTTTAAATAATATTTCACCTGTTGCTATGGTGGGTGATGGCATCAATGACTCACCGGCACTGGCAAAAGCAACCATTGGCATCTCGATGAGTGACGCTACACAGTTAGCTATGCAAACAGCACAGGTAGTGTTAATGAATCGTGGTATACAGCATTTACCACTTGCGCTGGGGCTTGGCAAGAATACATTTACTACTATTAAACAAAATCTTTTTTGGGCATTTATTTACAATGTAGTGGCCATTCCGGTTGCGGCAGCAGGATTTTTACAGCCTGGTTTTGCAGCATTGGCCATGGGCTTTAGTGATGTGGTACTTGCTATTAATTCAGTGCGATTAAATTACCGTAAAGTGATTTAATTTGAGCAGGTAAATTGTTCCATTGACCACACAGGAAATACTAAAACAATATTGGGGTTATGATCAATTCCGTCCACTACAGCAGGACATTATTAATGCTGTGCTGGATGGAAAAGATACTTTGGCATTACTGCCCACTGGCGGAGGCAAATCCATTTGCTTCCAGGTTCCGGCAATGGCAAAGGATGGAATATGTTTAGTAATTAGCCCGTTAATTGCATTGATGAAAGACCAGGTAGAGAACCTGAAAAGGAAAGGTATACCTGCACTGGCTGTTTATTCGGGCATGAGTTTTTTGGAAGTGAAAAAAACATTGCAGAATGCAGCTTATGGAAACTATAAATTTTTATATGTATCGCCGGAACGGTTACAAACCAATTTATTTTTAGAGTACCTGCCTGCAATGAAAGTAAATTTGCTGGCAGTAGATGAAGCACATTGCATCTCTCAATGGGGCTACGACTTCAGGCCGCCCTACCTGCACATTGCAGCGCTGAAGGAGTATTTACCCAAAGTGCCCATTCTTGCACTTACAGCATCTGCTACCAAGCAGGTGCAGGACGATATCTGTGAGAAGCTTCAATTCACTCAACAACATCATAGATTTCAGCAGTCATTTGAAAGAGCCAATCTTTCTTACAGTGTTTTCAATACACCTGCCAAACAAAATAAATTGCTGGAGATTATCAGGAATGTGCCCGGCAGCGCCATTGTTTATTGCAGGAGCAGACGACACACCAAAGAAGTTTCGGATCTATTGAAGTTGCATCAAATTAGTGCAGATTTTTACCATGCAGGTTTAT
>CAZDHQ010001021.1:0-1537 GCA_964505135.1 uncultured Ferruginibacter sp. | reverse complement strand
GTAGTAGCGGGTAAAAAATTAATCATGAGATTTTGTACAGATGCGTCCCTGTCGCTTCTGAAATTCATATTATCGATTCGCTTGCCCTGAAGCATGAAAGATAGTCCTTTTGTTGCATAGGACGCAGAAACGAATGCGGCTTCACCGTTTTTGTATGAATAGTAAGATTTTCCACCCACAGAACTGTAATTGGCAAGACTCGGATCATTTTCTTTAATCGCATATTCTGCGAATAAATTAAAGCCTTCCCTGATAATATTAATTCGCCCGCTATACGCGCCAACGTTTTCAGGGATTACAAAGTCAGGATTGGTTTCCGGCTGGAACTTGCTTACAAAACTTCCTCCAATAATTATTTTGGTTTTGAAATTTGCAGCAGCAGAATCTAATAATTCATTAATGTTCACCTCTCCATCAAAACCCCTCACTATACCAGGACCAACGGTGAAAAACGAACGTTGTTTCCCAACCAGTCCTTTCAAAGTTATACCCTTGTATGGATTTGATATGACCCGGATGCCATCCAATGAATTGTCGTATAGTAAACCCGGTTCGTAGTAAGTCCTGAACAACAATCCGCTGCCAAACTGTTCATAGATATTTCCTATGGTAATGTCTAGTAACTGGTCCTGGTACCTGGCAAACCGATTGGTGATGCCCTGGCCCCTATAGCGTTGATCGAATCCCTGCATTACATTGTTATAGGCTTCGTAACGCACGCCCGCAGAAAATTTACCTTTATTATAATTGATGTTGCCGAATGCATTGGAAAGCATTTTTTCCGGAACTTTTGGAGCTCCAATCAAACTGTCGGGGTTGTAGTATTGTGCATCAATCTGGAAGTATCCATGCACTGATCCAGCCTCATTCGAAATTGTTTGGCTTCTAAACTGGGCAGAAATGATTAGAAAGAGCAACAAAAAAGTAGCTGCTAAGCTACTTTTATTGGTTTTTTTTAACATAAAGCAAAATAATGCAATTTTTGCGGCAAATACAAAACTTTCGTCTTATCAATGCGCCAATACCTCTCCTTTAGCAAGTTTTTTTACATTTTCGAATAGAGCCTCTTCATCTCCCTCTGTGTATGAGTTATGACTCCAGACAATTTTGCCCGATCCGTCGACGAGGAATGTGTGAGGCACATTATTAACATTCATAGCCCTTTTAAAATCAGAATTTTCGTCAAGGTACACTTCATATTCCCATCCCTTTGATTTAACATCTGTCACAACCTTTCCGACGCTGCGGGCATCATCAATGCTGATGGCTATTAGTTTAACACCTGTTTCCTTAACCCAGTCACTGTAATTTTCATGAATGGCATCCAATTCTTTTTTGCAAGGTTTACACCAGGTGGCCCAGAAACTGATAATGATGGGTTTGCCGTCGTTGTTAAATGTGGAGGAGTTCACCTTGCTTCCATCGAGCTTTTTAACTACTACTGCTGGGATTTTATCGCAGTCACCGCTATAAGTGAATGAAAACAAACTTAAAAGTAAAACGGGTAAAATGAATTTTCTCATGCTAAAATATTTAG
>CAZDHQ010001020.1:0-1551 GCA_964505135.1 uncultured Ferruginibacter sp. | reverse complement strand
ATAATGTTTCTGCTAATGGCCTGGAGATATGTCCTGCGCCGCCGGTAATTACAAATTTCATGATCTTGTTTTTTAGTTTTTAAATTTTATTTGTATATACAAATATTGAGTGAAAAAAATTTTATCCTGATAATTTATCGTTCAAACGGTTCATGCTGGCCACCATACGGTCCGTTTCCTGCTCCCCTATCAGTGAACTGTGCACCGAACAAAAATTGTCTACACATTTTTTCATTTTAGGATATAGCTCCTTTGCCTTTGGCGTAGGATAAATATTAGTAACCTTTCCTTCTGTAGTTCTTACCACCAGCTTCTTTGCTTCCAGCTTTTCAATTAAACGGGTAACGGTGCTGGGTGTTAGCTGTAACTCATCTGCCAGGTAACCGGGCTGCACACCGGGCTCTGCCAACACCACCATCAAGAGGTAACCGTGGCTGGGTGACAAATCAACTTCCTTCCAGCTTTCTATTGCCAGCTTCTCCACTTTTCTTGCCAGCGCATTGGAAGAAAAATAAAGACATTTACTGAACCTGCTCTCGGATGATTTCATTGCGACACAAAGATAACAACCTTTTATTTGTATATACAAATATTTTATTGAAATTATTTTTAAGTACGAAAGAGGCTTTTCGGGTGCAGTTAAGATTGTGGCAAGGGTTGCCAACCTTATTTTGAAATTATTCCTATTCATTAGAATTTTTGAAAGGTTGGCAACCCTGAACCAGGGACAACTTTAAAAAGATCCGGCTTTTAGAATACATCATTTAATAACTATTTTTACAGCATGGCAAATCCCAACTTAAATAAGGATGCAGCTTCGCTGAGTGCAGCAGATAAGGAGTTTGAGAATAATATCCGCCCGGCAGAAATGGCAGAATTTACCGGCCAGGCTCAAACCGTGGAGAACCTGCGCATTTTTATCAAGGCAGCCAAGATAAGAGGCGAAGCATTGGATCATGTATTGTTTCATGGCCCTCCGGGATTGGGAAAAACTACACTCAGCAGGATTGTAGCAAATGAATTGGGCGTGAACATCAAAGAAACCAGCGGCCCTGTAATAGAAAAGCCCGGAGATCTTGCAGGATTGCTTACCAACCTGGAAAAAAACGATGTGCTGTTTATTGATGAAATACATCGGCTCAGTACCGTGGTGGAAGAATATTTATATGCAGCGATGGAGGATTATCGCATTGACATTATGATTGACAGTGGCCCCAACGCAAGAAGTGTACAGATCAATCTGAATCCTTTTACCTTAATTGGCGCTACTACCAGAAGTGGCTTGCTTACTGCACCGCTCTTGAGTCGGTTTGGCATTAAGTCAAGACTGGAATATTATACTGCTGCTACGCTGCAAAAAATTATTCTTAGAAGTGCTGGGATACTCGGCACCGTTATCAGCACCGAAGCTGCAGATGAAATTGCAAGACGCAGCCGTGGCACACCAAGGATTGCCAATGGCTTATTAAGAAGGGTAAGGGATTTTGCCCAGGTGCTTAATGATGGGGAAATTGATTTTGGTATTACGCAACATGCATTAAAGGCATTGAA
>CAZDHQ010001019.1:0-1551 GCA_964505135.1 uncultured Ferruginibacter sp. | reverse complement strand
TATCAAACCGCGGCACATAATTGTATTGCATGATTGTTTTTAAGGTGGTTTGAATATGCTCTTTGTTACCGAGATATCCGAGTCCACACACATGTGCCATATACTGCCCTGCCAACTGGTCAACCAAACAGCCTTTGCCCAATTGAAATTCCGGTATTACTGCATTGGGATCATCCATGTTGATGAATTCAAACGTATTTGGATCCGTTATTCTATGCTCATAGTATTGGCCATTGAACAAGTTTGCTTCCACCCATTTACTTCCCTTTGTAAATATATCATTACATTTTTTAGCAAAGCCCGGTTCATTCATCGCAATTGCCATTGCGGCTGTTGCCTTGAGCGCACCAAAATACCAGAACTGCATTTGCGGATTGGGGCCAAAATAATTTACGTCCATGGTATTGTGCTGCGATCCTTCTTCCACACCATCTTCATTGCCATCCCATCCACCTTTGATCCATGCATAACTCATGGCTGCTTTTACTTTGGGCCAATGTTTTTTCAACCATTCATTATCACCGCTGAATTTCCATTCCCGGTAAAAGCGCATTATGGACCCCATCTGCCCGTCTGCTGCGGCCACATGATCTATGCCGGCATTGGATTCCAACGGCAGGTTCACCCGGTTCATCATTTTACCATTCTCTTTGGTGCCATATACAAATTCTACTTCTCTCATGCTCTTTGCCAGCTTGCCAAATAAAAAGCCGGTGGCTGTTTCATAATTCCACACATGAGTGCAGTTGCCATAGCAGGAGCCTGCTTCGTTCATCACACCTTCCCAGCCCATTAAATTACCGGATGGTAAACGGAATACTGTTTGCGAACGAAGCGTTGACAAATTGAACAAGGCTGCTTCTTTTACTTCCTGCGGAAAATCACTTTGCAGCACAGCATTTACAAAATCCAGCGTGGTAGTCTCAAGCGCAGGTAATTGATTTGCTACTTTATCAATTACATCCCATGCATCTTTGTATTGCGAAGTATAATAGTTACCGATGATCTTTCCTTTATAACCAAAGTCCCAGGAATTATTCCAGTCAAGGCGGTTAGGAAAGTGCCAGGTAAAATAAAAGGTGTAAGTGACTTTGCTCTTAGCAGGTATTTTTTTCTTGACTGATAAGGATGCCATTGGATTATCATCTGTGAGTGTAGGCTTATCCGTTAGCAAGCCATCAGCACTAAAATCATCCCAAAAATCAAGCAGGGCATTTTCCCAATCATTTGACCTGGATGACCTGCGATAACTTACTGTTTCTTTATCCGGCGTGGTGAATGCAATGGTGCCCCATGCAGGATCATTGTGATTCACACTATCGCTCCACATGTAAATACCTTTTACGGTACCAGTTTCTCTAAAACTGTTTTGATTATTTTTTGCGCCGCCATACACCATATCACCTTTCCAGTTTTTAGACTGAACGCTGCCATCAACGCCGATGAAATTCCTGAGTGTGCCGCACACTGCTACATCCAAAGGCGCATCAGACAAATTGGTTACTTCGTATTGCAATACAGCAATGGGAATACTGCTGGCATCCTCATCAC
>CAZDHQ010001018.1:0-1552 GCA_964505135.1 uncultured Ferruginibacter sp. | reverse complement strand
TGAAAAAAATATTTGGCGTTGATTTGGAAGAAGAGAAAGAATTACACCGAAAGCTGAATGTAATCAGGTCTAATAAACCTGTATCACATCACTACAACTTAGAAAACAAAATGCTGATTGGTCAGCCATTGATCAAGTTGTTTGAAATGCTGAAGGAAAAAGTCATCGTTTCAAGAATGTTGCACAATGGAGAGATCATCACCCCTACTCCTGATACCATTTTAGCAGAAAATGATGTGTTGCTGATTGTAGCTTCAAAAAAAGAATCTGAACAGTTAAAAATGATTGTAGGCAGCTACAGCAACGTGAATTTAAAAACAGCATCTGAAAGCAATCTTATTTCAAGAACGATTGTGGTCACCAAAAAATCTGTAACACACAGGCGCCTGGGTGATTTACCGGAAATGGATCAGCAAAATTTTACCATGACAAGATTATACCGTGCAGGTATTGAAATGGTAACACATGGAGATATCATTCTTCAATTAGGCGACAGAATTAAAGTGGTAGGTACAGAAGAAGGCGTAAACATCGTAGCAGATGCATTAGGCAACTCTGAAAAGAAACTGGAAGTACCTGATCTGGCACCGATCTTTATTGGTATCGTATTAGGTGTTATACTCGGCAGCATTCCTATTCACTTCCCTGGCATGCCAGTAGCAGTTAAAATTGGTATGGCAGGTGGACCATTAATCATCTCTTTATTGCTAAGCAGGTTTGGTGGCATCTTCTACTTAAACAACTACACTACCAGCAGCGCTAATCATATGATAAGAGAATTAGGTATTGCACTGTTTCTTGCAAGCGTAGGTTTGGGTAGTGGAAAAAATTTATCTGTTGCGTTTGCTGATGGACGTGGTTTTATCTGGATGGGTATGGGTATTTTGATCACCATCATCCCTTTAATAACAGCTGGCATCATTGCAAAAAGATATTTCAAGAAAACCTATTTTGAAATTTGTGGTTTACTGGCAGGTGCGTCTACTGATCCTCCAGCACTGGCTTTTGCTACCAAGTTAGCAGGTAGTGATATCCCTTCTGTTACTTATGCTACGGTGTATCCGCTTACAATGATACTGCGTATTGTGGCTGCACAATTATTGATCCTGCTATTTAGTTAATTCCAAACCATTGAAAAATGAAAAGAAAAAATATCATACTGCTGGTTTTATTCCAGCTTATCATAGTGTGTTCATTCGCACAGAAAAAAATTGAGTATAATACCCATACCTGGATCAGCATCAACGGAAACACTTATTTAAATAAAAACTGGTTCATCATGGGTGACTTTCACCTGAGAGAAAACGGTTTTTTCAAATCAAATAATTTTGTTTTTGGAAGAATAGGCCTGGGCTACCAGTTTGATAAAGATCTTTCTGTAGTAGTGGGGTATGGAAATCTTTTATTGGCTCCCTCCACTCCCGGCTGGAAAACCAGTGCAGATGAAAACAGGATTTTTGAACAGGTTCAATTACTTAGCAGCCACAACAAGCTCAAAATTTTGCAACGGCTGAGAAATGAACAGCGCTGGCAAAACATCATAGTAAATGAT
>CAZDHQ010001017.1:0-1568 GCA_964505135.1 uncultured Ferruginibacter sp. | reverse complement strand
AAATTTTAAAGCACAAAATCTGCACATTAAGTTATCGCTAAGCAACTCATGTAAAACAATGAAACGACAAATGAATCAACTTATTATTCTATGTAAAATCATTTGCTTAATACTTTGTAGTTGGCACATTTTAAAGTAGGTTTGCCACCAAATTTTAAATAATGAGTGATCTAAAAGACATTGCATCCCAGGTTAGAAGGGATATTGTAAGAATGGTGCATGGTGTTCAAAGCGGCCATCCGGGCGGTTCACTGGGTTGTACTGACTTTCTTACGGCGTTGTATTTTAAAATAATGAAGCATAATCCTGCGAATTTTACAATGGACGGGATTGGCGAAGATCTTTTCTTTTTGAGTAATGGACATATTTCACCGGTATATTATAGTGTTTTAGCAAGAAGCGGTTATTTCCCTGTAAGTGAGTTAAGCACTTTCAGAAAATTAAATACCCGTTTACAGGGGCATCCTACTACACACGAGCATTTACCGGGCGTAAGAATTGCCAGCGGATCACTGGGACAGGGTATGAGTGTGGCGGCTGGTGCAGCTTTGGCCAAGAAAATGAATAAAGACAACGGCATTGTGTACTCGCTGCATGGCGATGGGGAACTGGATGAGGGTCAAAACTGGGAAGCAGTATTGTTTGCAGCCCACAAAAAAATTGATAATCTAATTTCTACTATTGACTGGAACGGTCAACAGATAGACGGCCCTACAAATAAAGTGCTTGGTCTTGGAGACCTGGCTGCAAAGTTTGAAGCATTCGGCTGGCAGGTAGTGCACCTTGATAATGGAAATGATATGGATGCAGTGGTGACCGCTTTGGAAACTGCAAAAACTTTTGTGGGAAAAGGAAAACCAATTGTTGTGTTGATGAAAACCGGTATGGGTTACGGCATTGACTTTATGCAAGGCAGCCATGAGTGGCACGGTATTGCACCTAATGATGATCAGCTTGCAAAAGCTTTAGCACAGGTACCGGAAACACTGGGAGATTACTAATAAAGAAAAAATGATAGTAAGAAAGGCTTTCAATGGAGAGCCTTTTTTTATGCACTACCTTAATTCAATTTTTTGTGCTGCAGCTTTTCTTGCCGGAAACCACGATGCTAGAAATGCGATGAATCCGGCAGTTGCTGACACCAGGATGAAATCAGTAAGCTGTAATTTAACCGGGAAATAGTCAATTAAAAACGATCCACCTGCTAACTTGATAAGGTGAAATTTAACCTGCAAGAAACAGATTACTAAAGCCAATATGATCCCGATAACGGATCCAATTGCACCCAATAACAATCCTTCACTTAAAAATATTTTCAAGATCATGTTAGTACTTGCTCCCATGCCCTGCAGGATGCTGATGTCTTTTTGTTTTTCCAATACCAGCATGGTGAGAGAACCAATCATGGTAAAAGCAGAAACAAAAAGGATAAGAGAAAATAATGCATAGATGGCCCATTTCTCCATCCGCATGGTATTGTACAGGCTGGCATTTTGTTCATACTTGCTTTGCACTTTGTATTGCTTGCCTAATAATTTACCCAGCTGCTGTTTAATCAGATCAACCTG
>CAZDHQ010001016.1:0-1577 GCA_964505135.1 uncultured Ferruginibacter sp. | reverse complement strand
ATCTTTTACAAGACCGGCAACAGTAACCGGTGTTTGCTGAGAGTAAATGGGCAAAAGGAATGAAATAAAAAAAACTGAAAACAACAGGAGTTTTTTGCTTTGCCATAGCCTTTCAAAAGTGTAGGCATATAATGGCACATTACGCTGAAATTTGCATCTCATGTGGCAAGTTAATTTTGGTGAATTAATGATTGTAATCGTTTACATAATTTATACGGCGCTATAGGTACCTTTTAAATTTGTGAGCGTAAAGTAAGAGCAGATTTTATGGAAACATCATTCGCAACGTTTCAGAATATTTTCAAATTGTTACATTTTACTTTTGCGGAATATCCAATCCCGCTAGGATATTAAAAAAAATTAAGAGCGTGCCTAAATAAAAAATTACCAACTTCGCACTGCCAATTGAAAAATAAATTACATATCAATTTACGGGTACTGGTTACCGTTATACTGCTAAGTTGTTACACTAAAAGCCTTGCACAGCCATATTTTTTCAGGCATTACCAGGTAGAAAATGGTCTATCAAATAACACCGTCTTATGTAGTGTACAGGACAATGAAGGATTCTTGTGGTTTGGAACCAAGGATGGTATGAACCGATTTGATGGCTATCACTTTAAGCATTATAATACAAGTTATGAAGGATACAGCATGGAACCTGATATGATCAGCAGTATGGTGGTGGATAAGCAGAACAGGCTTTGGGTTGGCTGCCAAAAAGGACTATACTTTTTTGACAAAAAAAATGAAGTACTGATTCCTTTTATTGATTCACTCAAATGGATCAATGCGATGTATTTGAATAAAGATGATGAACTATGGTTTGTATCTGCGCAAATGCTCTGCAGGTATAATTTGAAAACGAAGCAACTGGTCAGGTTTCCTGACAGGCAATATTTTCCTGCCACAAATGTTGCCGGCACTCCAGATGGCAATGTATGGGCTTGCACCGCAAATGGATTTTTGGAAAGATATAATGCCACTACCAACGATTTTACTTCTTATAATGTATTTGCCCGGTCACCATCAGCCACTTCTAACTGGATACAAAAAATAAATTGCATCAATAACAATACAATATATATAGGCACATCAGCGCAGGGTTTAAAGAAGCTGGATATCTCCACAGGAAATTATGCAGATGTACTCACTTACAATCCAGACAAAACAAGTATTTACATAAGGGATATAAAGAAATATTCAGATAACGAATACTGGTTTGCAACGGAATCTGGCATATTTATAGAAAATGCAGCCACCGGCAAATTTATCAACCTTAAGAAAAGTTTTATCAATCCCTACTCCCTATCAGACAACGCTATTTACTCCTTATGCAAAGACCGTGAGGGTGGTATGTGGGCGGGTACTTATTTTGGCGGCATCAACTATTACTCTGAGCAATATGCGGTGTTTCAAAAATATTTTCCTGATAACTCAAGCACTTCCATCAGCGGTAACGCTGTAAGAGAAATCTGCGGCGACAATAATGGCAATATATGGATTGGAACTGAAGATGCTGGATTAAACAAATTGAATCCAGCTACAGGTGAGATCACACAGTTTAAACCAACAGG
>CAZDHQ010001015.1:0-1581 GCA_964505135.1 uncultured Ferruginibacter sp. | reverse complement strand
AAAATTACCAGCGGCTTTCGTGCGGTAATTTGGTGTAAAAGTAGCTTTAACTGTAGCCAACGCATCGTCTATTTGCCAGTTAATTGCTCCAGAAGTAGCCGATTTTAAATTGTAGGCATAAATCCTGATTGTGATTGCCGCTCCTGTACCTGAAGTTATATTGAGACCTGTATGAGATTTCAATGCCCATGTGGTAGAGTTAGTACCGGAAGCTATGCTTGTAGCATAGTTATCAAGACTGGTTCTTACTGAATAATTACCAGGTCCCCCATTAGTTATCCTGGTACCAAATTCTATTTTGCTAATTTCTACAGAGTACCCTGTAGCAGGTGTAACTGTAAACTCAAAATAGGCACTGCCACTGGGAGTGCTGGTATTAATGGTTCCACCAATCCTGGCAGCATTACCGTAATTGTAATTACCAGTTGCGCCGGTATATCCTGAAGATGGATTGGTGTTTCCATTAGGAGTGGCAACTGTGCCAAAAGAGTTTCCCAAAGTAAAAGCGGAAACAGTAAGGTTACTAATAGGTGTTCCGGAAGAGGCTGCCAGCGAACCAGCACCCACGCCAAAATTCCATTTGACATCGGTTTGTGCAACGGCCTGTTGGCATATTGCTGTAATTAAAAATGCAAGAATAGCGCTAAGCGTTCTTCTTGTGTTTAAATAGGTAAAGGAAATTTTCATAAATATTAGATTGAGTAATAATAGACTAATACATGATAGCCGAGACTACAGCTATGTGCAGAAAACATTGAAAATGGACTTTTAGGTTTTTTAAAATAATGGACTTTGCTTTTCCTGGATACACAATCGCCAGGGTACGCATAATAGAAACGTAAATGGGTTAGGTTTATTTTGGATTTATCTAAAAAAGGGTAGATATTTTTCTATATAGATGCATTTTTTCGTAGAATTTATTCTATAGGGCAATTTTTGATAAAATTGGCTACTGTAGCGGCTTACAAGAAATTTTCTTTTAAGACAAATTACTAACTTTTATCCGAATGCCCGGTTGAATTCGTTTTTGGGGTGAGTAATTCTACTAACCACAAAACCGGGAATTCCCTATTGAATTTTATGTTCAAATTATGC
This sequence comes from uncultured Ferruginibacter sp., assembly GCA_964505135.1. Taxonomy (GTDB): domain Bacteria; phylum Bacteroidota; class Bacteroidia; order Chitinophagales; family Chitinophagaceae; genus Ferruginibacter. The sequence goes on along the minus strand of CAZDHQ010001015.1, from coordinate 486 downwards.
AGCCTGGCATTCGTGGAGTTACTATTTGGCAGGATAATCATTTTGCTGTTTCACCAATGAAGTGTCTGATTGCAGAATGGGTACTACATATCCCCCGGAGTCAATTGTTGCTTTTGGAAAAGTATTTTTTAATAGAGTCCACTCTTCTTTTTTAATATTGGTTTGATACAGGAAGATGGATCGCAAAGCAGTTAATTGCTTTAAAGACAATATTGATTGTGCAGAAACTTTGGTAGCCACAAGATTTAAATAGGCAAGATTGCGCAATGATTGTATTTGCTGCACACCCTTGTCAGTTACCCCCGTATGAGATAGGTAAAGTTTGGTCAGATTTTCCAAACCGCCAATGGAGTTCATTGCATCATCTGTAATATTCGTATTGGTAAGATTCAGCCACACCAACTGCTTCTTTAATTGCTGCAATAATTGCAGGTCTGTTTTATCTATTGAAAAAAAAAAAAAAAAGCTTACAGAAAGATAATTACT
>CAZDHQ010001014.1:0-1583 GCA_964505135.1 uncultured Ferruginibacter sp. | reverse complement strand
TGTCAGGGGTGCTATTAAAACGTTCAAAACAGCGCTGCAACCAGCGATGAGTGAGTTCCATGCTATTTTTAGCGTAGGCATATTCACTTGGGTAGGGTGGGCACTCATCAAAAGCCATGATGATATCACCTCCAATGCTTCGCTGGATATCCATCACTTTCTCTGGTGTAAACAAGTGTTTACTGCCGTCAATATGAGATTGAAATGTCACACCTTCTTCGTTGATCTTCCTGGTACCGGCTAATGAAAAAACCTGGTAGCCGCCGCTATCGGTAAGGATGGGCTTATTCCATCCATTAAACTGGTGTAAACCGCCTGCCGCCTCAAGCGTTTCCAGCCCGGGCCTTAAGTATAAATGATAAGTATTTCCCAATATGATTTCAGCCTTTACATCTGTTGCTAATTGCTGCTGCGTAACTGCTTTAACGCTACCCACAGTGCCCACAGGCATAAAGATAGGCGTGAGAATTTCGCCATGATCGGTCGTTATTTTACCCGCTCTTGCCTTACTGCTATTATCTGAATGCTGAAGCTCAAAACCAAGTGCTGCCATAAAAAAATCCCGTTATTGTTTAAATAACGGGATGCAAATATAATTTTTTGAAAAGGTAACCGAAAAACAGATTGATGGCTATGTTATAACACTACTACAATTAGTACAATTACCAACCATGCAGCTAAACCAAGCCACGCCCACTTAACACGGGCATCTTTATTATCATCGTTGATTAAATATGCTATCAATACACCAATTAAACCAAGTAAAAATCCAAGCGCAAGTCCACCTAAATGAAAATCATCGGTAAAATCAGATGATGAAGAAGAGAATGCCTTTAGCATTTTTTTGTTTTTGATAGTACCATCTTCAGCAATGCTGTTTCTTAGTTTTTTCATTGCCATTTTATAGGCAATTTTATCAAAGAAGTTAAGTTTTACATGTGCTAATGCTTCATATTCAGCAGGCTTCAGCTTAGAAAAATCTGCTAATGAAATTTTTTGGCCTGTTTTGCCAATGGGCAACATAATAGCATTTGCATTTAATTTTTTTCCGCCATCTACGGTGGGGGTTACCGCAATGCTTACGTTCAAAATGGCAATTGCAAAAAAGAAAGCTATTAATTTTCTCATAGTAAAACTGTTTTGGTGAGCTGCCAAATTAAAAAAATATCCTGAAGCTGAAATTTATTTTTTCTAACAACTGCAGCATTAACTCTCCACATTTTACTACTCTCTATAATAACCTTTGATAATGCTGCGTTAACTTTTTTTAAAGACCTATTTTTGCAGCTATGAACCTGGTAAACCTATTGCAGCAATGGCAAGGCATTGTGTTTCTTGTATTTTGTTTCATTGCATTGATACAGGTCTTTTACTACCTGTTTTTTTTTCTGCGGCTGGCATTATTTAAACCTAATACAAAATTTAGTAATCATACCAACCCGGTTTCAGTTATTGTATGTGCAAGAGATGAAGCAGCAAATTTGGCAAAAAATCTTCCCGGCATATTAGTACAGGATTATCGAACTACACATGAGGTGATAGTGGTGGATGATAATTCTTTTGACGACAGTAAATATGTGTTG
>CAZDHQ010001013.1:0-1586 GCA_964505135.1 uncultured Ferruginibacter sp. | reverse complement strand
AATGCAGTAAGTTGTGTAGCTGTTTCGGGAAGTATGGTGCTCATTGAGATATGAATACCGCCTGCTTTTAAACTGGCTGCAATACCATCTGCATCTCTTGTAATATGATTCAGCGCTGCATCATCTGAAACCATCGTAAATACTACATCACAGGCCGACGCCAATTCTTTTACACTAACGGCTAATACAGCTCCTTTGTCAATCAGCGGCTGAGCTTTAGCTGCAGTTCTGTTATACACTAACATACCGGGATGTGTTTCCAGGATGTTTTCTGCGATGGGTGTTCCCAGGTTCCCCAGACCAATAAAACCTATTTTCATATCGTATCATTTTTAGTGAAAATAATACAACTAAATTTTATTGACACTTGTTCGTAAAAATCTTATTTAAATATCATGCTCAAGGTTTAACACCCACCCTTCACCGGAATCGTTGATTTGGAACAGGATGATAATGGAAATATGATTCCAGGGTTTGGTACCTATACGACCCGGCAATGTCTTAAAATAATCATTGTTCTCTATGTCAGTGCAATCACTATTACATTCCCACACATCACGGCCTGCAAGCTGGATACCTCCACTTGTTTTCCAGTATCCCCGATCCACTGCAATCCTGTAATAATCATGCGCTGGCTTTTTTACGATAAAGAAAGGATCATCAGGCCTTAATCCTAACAGCGCATTATGACCAATAGCGTCTTTTATTAATACCCTGGGCAACCAGGCCGTATCAAAAAAAGAAACTGGTGCAGCAAAATTGACTCCTTTGTTTTTTTGCAGTGCAACCATTTTTTTACTGGTAAATTCTCCGGCATAACTATTCGCATATTTTTTATTGGAGAAAATTTGTAAAGTAAGTTCACCATTTCCTTCATTGAATAGCTTCATATCTGCAACCAATGAATCATTGCTCACAGTAAGTTTCAATTTTTGTTCTGCTCCATTTACTTTCCAAAATGCAAAGGCAGAATCAACCTGGGCTGCAGGTAGATATTGCTGGTTAAGTTTTACCGACAAGAAAGAATTTGCAGGAGCAGGCCCGGGAATGTTATCATCATCTTTACTGCAACTAATAAATAAGATAAGGCTGGTACCTGCCAGCCATGTGAAGATAGATTTCATAAATATGTTTTTTCAAGCTATACTATACAAATCTACTATAGCAGATGGCTGCACAGATCTGTATTGATAGCAATTGGCTGTTTTGAAGGATGGATTGTTTAATTAGATATACGAATTGTACACAAGTAAAAAATCCTGATTTTTTGCCATGCAGCAAATTAATTTGTCAAAAAATCTTTACAGCACAACAGGCAGCAAAACAAACACGTTTATTATCTTTATTAAAACTTCCAGCATGAAAAAAATATCCATCCTTTTAGCAATCTTCTCTTTTTCATTTTGCAGTAAAACTTTTTCACAGGCAAAATCTATCTTTTTTGAGGTAGGCGGACCGGGGCTTGCTTCTGTTAATTTTGATACCCGTTTTACCAAGTCAGAAAAAGGCATAGGAGGCCGATTGGGTGTAGGCGCATTTAATGTAGATGGCGCATCAGCCGTTTTTATTCCGCTGGGCATTAATTA
>CAZDHQ010001012.1:0-1587 GCA_964505135.1 uncultured Ferruginibacter sp. | reverse complement strand
TGATAGCCAGGTAATTTTAGCCGGACGTGTTATCAATGATGGGATGGCAGGATATGTAGCTAAAAAAGTGTTGCAACACATCATTCATAACAATGGCAATGTAAAAGATGCTAAAGTGCTGGTGATGGGTGCTACGTTTAAAGAAAACGTAAGTGATATACGCAATAGCAAAGTAGCTGATGTAGTAAAAGAATTAAAATCTTTTTCACTCAATGTACATGTGGTAGATCCACATGCGGAAAGTGATGAAGTAAAACATGAGTATGGTTTTGAACTGGAACCTGCTATTGGTAAAGACTATGATGCTGTGCTGGTAACGGTTCCGCATGCAGCGTATAAAAGTTTAGACGATCAATATTTTTCCGGTATCACCAAACCGCAGGCGCTTGTTGCAGACTTGAAAGGAATTTACCGAAACAAGATCAGCAGCAGGCATTACTGGAGCCTGTAATTTTATTTAATTAACTGACTTAATATTTGTGAAAGCCGGAAGATGAGTTATTCATTCCATACCAAAGATATTACTGCTTATTCCTTTCTTGTTACTGGTGGCGCTGGTTTTATAGGCAGCCATATTGCTGAGTACTTACTAAAGCATGGTGCTAAAAAAGTAAGAGTGCTGGATAATATGGTGAATGGTAAGCAATATAACCTTGATATCCTTCAGCAGTATCCCAATTTTGAATTTATTAAAGGAGATATCCGTGACATAGTTACCTGCCAGCAAGCCTGTGCAGGTATTGATTTTATAAGTCACCAGGCGGCCTTGGGTTCAGTGCCCCGTTCGATAAAAGAACCTGTGTATGTGAACGACGTAAATGTAAATGGCTTTGTAAACATGCTAAAGGCAGCGGTGGATAACAAAATAAAGATCTTCGTGTATGCATCATCATCATCTGTGTATGGAGATGAGCCTAACCTGCCAAAAGTAGAAGATCGTGTGGGCAATTGCCTGTCACCTTATGCCTTGACAAAAAAAATAAACGAACAGTATGCAAAGATTTTTGCCGATGTCTACGGTTTAAAAACCATTGGTTTTCGTTACTTCAATGTATTTGGCCCAAGGCAGGACCCTGATGGAGATTATGCAGCAGTGATTCCCTTATTTGTAAAGGGCTTGATGCAGCATACACCGGTTTATGTAAATGGTGATGGAGAGCAAACAAGGGATTTTACTTATGTGGCCAATGCTGTGCAGGTAAACATAAAAGCAATGCTTACTGATAATGCGGACGCTGTTAACAAAGTGTACAACGTTGCAGTAGGTGAAAATTTTTCTATTAACTACTTATTTGATCTGTGTAAAAAACAGTTGCAAAGCAATGCATACCCAATATACAGGGACCCACGTGAAGGTGATATACAAAATTCACTGGCTGATATTTCTCTTGCTAAGCAATTATTAAATTATATACCCTCTGTAAAATTTGAAGATGGCCTTAAGGAAACAATTAGTTTCTTTGCAGCCAAATATGCAGCGGCTGAAAAATAAGTCACTGATCATTTTGTGCTAAAAATCATTTTTACAAATGCCATTTATTCAAACCGGGATACCCGATTTGCTGTTGTTTGAACCAAAAGTTTTTT
>CAZDHQ010001011.1:0-1589 GCA_964505135.1 uncultured Ferruginibacter sp. | reverse complement strand
CTTATATTTTAATCATCCCTCAACCTACTATTATGTGGAAAGAAGAAAACAACAGCCTGTATAAAAAATTTGAATTTGCTGATTTCTCCGAGGCATTTGCATTTATGACTAGAGTGGCTATTGCTGCTGAAAAAGCCGATCACCATCCACTGTGGACCAATGTATATAATAAAGTAGAAATCTGGTTAAGCACCCATGATGCAGGTGATATTGTTACCGATAAAGACAGGAAACTGGCAGCAGCCATTGATAAAATAGCAGGCTGATTACTTTACTGTCACAATTTTTTCTTCCTGCGCTTTTAGTCTACCAATGGGTGTAATAAATTTTTCAAGGCCATTGGCTTTAAAAATAGCTGTTACTTCATCTACAGCATTTTCGTGTACTGCTACCAGTAAGCCTCCGCTTGTTTGCGGATCTGCCAATAGTGCTTTTTGAAAATCGGTAATGGTTCCAATCTTATCACCATAGCTATCCCAGTTGCGGTGTGTTCCTCCGGGGATTGATTTTTGTTCGATGTAATCCTTAATGTCTTCAATAATCACCGGCACTTTATCAAATTCAACTTCGGCACTTAAACCGCTGCCTTCTGCCATTTCCACCAAATGACCAAGCAAAGCAAAGCCGGTTACATCCGTCATAGCATTTACGCCTTGAACCTTGCCCAGCTGTTCACCTACTTTATTTAATTGCATCATTTGCCTTGCAGCAATTCCCTTATGTTCTTCTTTTAAAATGTCTTTCTTTTCTGCAGTAGTTAAAATACCCACGCCCAATGGCTTGGTTAAAAACAATACATCTCCAGCCTGCGCTTTGTTATTTTGTTTGATATTATCCAGCGCAACAAAACCATTTACAGCTAAACCAAAAATCGGCTCGGGTGAATCAATACTGTGGCCACCTGCTAATGGTATTCCTGCTTCCATGCAAATGCTGCGGCTACCTTCAATTACTTTTTGCGCAACAGATGGCGGTAAAATATTGATGGGCCAGCCAAGAATGGCGATGGCCAAAGCAGGCTTTCCCCCCATCGCATATACATCACTAATAGCGTTAGCAGAAGCGATGCGGCCAAACTCATAAGGATCATCCACAATCGGCATAAAAAAGTCAGTGGTGCTGATTAATGCAGTACCATTGCCAATATCATACACTGCTGCATCATCCTTGCTGTGGTTGCCTACAATCAGTTTATCATTGTCCGGCATAGCGAAATTGCTGCTCAATATTTCATCCAAAACTTTTGGAGAAATCTTACAGCCGCATCCTGCCCCGTGAGAATACTTTGTGAGTTGAATTGCTTCCATTTACTTGTCTTTTCGTCGTCTTAAAATAATTGCGGCATTGGTTTTTAAGTCGGCACTAAAGCGAACATCATATCGCTTATTACCATCGTTTACAATCAGCAAGCCTGTATTTGGCGGAATTTCACCAAGGCTTTCAGCATACATCACCAGGTTTACTGAATCCATTTCCGGAGTAATGTATACCGTTTTGGTATTAGCTTTTGTTGTAAGTAACACCTTAGAGAAAATAATGTTTCCGTTCATCAGTACCGTTACAGTGTCGCCATCCACATCACCATTATC
>CAZDHQ010001010.1:0-1595 GCA_964505135.1 uncultured Ferruginibacter sp. | reverse complement strand
ATTCGTCTGTGCCCTGCTGGTACATTTGGCGTGGATACCATTCAGATGCAAATGCAGGCACCGAGTAAACACCCCAGTGAATAAAGATGCCAAACTTAGCATCACGGAACCAATCTGGTGTTTGGTATTTCTTCAGTGATTCCCAGGTGGCCTGGTAACGGTCTTGTGCATTTATAGAAGCAGTAATTAAGCAAAGCAGTGTCGTAAACAGTAAAACAAATTTTTTCATAATTGCAATTGGTTGATGATTTTATTCGGTAAAAATTTATGGTCTAACCCAGTAATCAAGTACGGTTACTTTTTCCGGTGCAGGTTTTAAGAGACTTACAAATTCTTTGTGTGCCGGATGAACCAAGTAAGCGTCTCTATCAGCTTCACTACTGAATGTAATGAAGAAGCAATGAGTAAGCCCGTTGTTCAATCCTTCAGGGCTGTTATTGGTACCCCATTCCATTGCTTTTATCTGGCTGATTTTTGAAGGCAGCGCTTTAAAAGCGGTGATGATTTTATTAATGGCGGCGCTGTCTGTTCCTTCTTTCCAGCCAAACATTACCACATGGCGGAGTGTGGATGATTTTGTTTGTTGTTGTGCCTGTGTCATAGTGTGCAGCGTAAGTGTAATAATGGTGAGTAATACGATTCTTTTCATCTGGATAGTTTTTATAAATGTAAGGAATGTATTTTATTGCAGTGAAGATGATGTGCTGGGAATTTTATAAACTGGTTGCTTATGTTTTAGCTTAATGCCGGAGTGATTTTTTGCCAGGAAGAACGAAAGGCAGTTAAATTAATTTGTTGATCGATTTTTTTTTATTGAATAATAAATAGCAAGAGAAGTTTTCTTTTTCGTTAACGCTTATTGGAATAAGGTAATAAGGTCCGCCTAAAAAAATTATGCATTTTCTACTAAGGTTTAGATCCTTTGCATACATGCTGGTATTAATTGAAAAATAAGGTTTGTTTTTAATAAAGTTTAGATGTAAACTATTATATGGTAATATGCCAGGATTCTTTTTTTTCATATCTGGCATAAAGTAATTAATGTCTTACAATCTTTGCTTAACCTTATTGCCCGGCTTCAACCTTGGTAGAAACCGGCATCATAATCCACCCGACCTTATTACCTTATTATTTTGACGATGTACACTGGCAACATGTTTGTGTATAACCGCTTCGCTTTTGTCAACATTGCCCAATGATCTACAGATGAAAGAAATACGTTCCCAAACAAGTATGGGACAGGCGTAACGATGATCCTCAATGAACCAATGCCCGGCTCATCATCTTAACTCTTCCGCTCATTATGCAACAACATATCCACCGCATGTTCAAAGGATCCTGCTTTGATGAGTTCACCACCATTTACAAAAAATATTTCATCTGCATTTTGAATGGTGTTTAAACGATGGGCAATAATCACTCGTGTAGTAGTAACCGGTAGTTTATTTAAAATATCTTGCAATACCTGTTCAGTGATGGTGTCAATATTGGCAGTGGCTTCATCTAAAATCAGCAAATCAGGATTGCGAAGCACTGCACGCATAAAGGCAATCAATTGCTTTTGTCCCAGGCTGATGCTTTCGCCACCGGCGCCT
>CAZDHQ010001009.1:0-1598 GCA_964505135.1 uncultured Ferruginibacter sp. | reverse complement strand
CTGATCTTTTTGTATTTCGTTTCGATACTGCTGTATACGGCATGAATATCTTCTTTGTACAAAAAGCGGTTGCTTCGTCCGTAATCTTCCAACCACTGGTTGTTATACAGGTTTTGATAGGATGTAGTGTTATCCGTATTGATGTGAGAAGTTTTAATGCCAGAGGATAGCGCAGATTGTTCTGCTAAATGAAGCGTATGATCTGCTTTGGCAGAAAAGATTTTTATGAGAGAAGGAATATTACCCCTGAATCTTTCTTCGTATCCACCATTCTTCAATTGCCTGTTTACAAAAGACTGGTAAGTTTTGATATCATAATCCAGCAAATCTGCATCTATCGATATTTCCTGCTGCTTACCAAACTTATGACGCAGATTGGCATTGATTGTTTTGCTTTGGTAATTGCTGGTGTTGGTAATATCTGTTGCGATGGCTGAATCACTGGCGCCTGTGTTACTCAACCATGAAGCTGTTGCATTGCCACCACTATTTCTTTTTACGAATGTTCCACCCAGCGTTATACCCGCAGTAGTATTGTTTGAAATATAATAATCAATCCCTGCCTTTACCGTATGATTGGTAAAGCGTCCGAAGAAATAAGTCGGTTGATCCAGTACAGCTAAAATTTTTCCTTGCTCATCATGGTACTTTCTTAAAGCATAAATATCTGTGTAGTATTTTACAGGGCTGATACTGTAATTAATAAAACTGTTGAATTTGCCATTGCGATAATTTATTGCAACATTGTTATTGCTTTTGAAGTAGCGGCCTTGTGTACCCGAAAGCGTAACCATTCCGTTAAAACCTTTTACTGTTGATTTTTTTGTTTTTATATTGATGATACCCGCATTACCATTGGCATCATATTTTGCCGGCGGATTGGGCATTAGTTCAATGGTAGACACCTGCGCTGCATTCATGCTGCTAAGCAGGTTATTTAATTCAGTACCGGATAAATACGTTGGCTTATCATCAATCATTACCAATACACCTGCTTTACCCTGCAGGCTGATGCCGCCGTTCTTATCCACCATCACACCGGGTGATTTTTCCAATACATCCAATACAGTGCTTCCGGTATTGGTAACCGCAGCTTCTACATTGATGGTTGTTTTGCCTTTATCAATTTGAAGCAGATTCTTTTTATTGGTTACAGTTACTGCATCCAGTGTTTTACTGTTTTGCTGGAGGGTAAGCTGTATTGTTTTTGATGATGGCAATTGTAATTGTTCAGAACGTAGCGAAGCAAAAGCTTTATGAGTAACCAGTAATTGATAATGATCGTTTTTGATGGATGAAAAACTTGTAAGCCCTGCTGTATCAGTGATGGTTACTCTTACCAGGCTGTCTGCATAGAGTAGCTGAACGGTGGCACCTGCAATAGGTTTACCTTGTGCATCTGATATGCGAATAAAAGTTGTGTCAGTATTTTGAGCCCCAAGACTTTGAAATATTAGATGGAATGATATGAGCGTAAGCAACTGTTTCATGGCAGGCAAAATAAATTGTTATTGGTAGATGAACAACGGAAAATGTTAAGTGGTTGAAGGATGTGATGAAGGCAGCTATTTATATTTCGCAACAAAATTCATTTTAAT
>CAZDHQ010001008.1:0-1605 GCA_964505135.1 uncultured Ferruginibacter sp. | reverse complement strand
TTAGGTGAAGAAGGTGTAGGCTGTATCACATTCTCTTCGCTTGCGCAGGGATTATTGACTAATAAATATTTGAATGGCATTCCTGCTGATTCCCGTGCAGCATCCGGCCGTGGCAATGGTGCGGTGGATGAAAATCAAATCACTTCCGACAAAATTCAAAAAGTAGCGAAGCTAAATGAATTGGCCATCCAGCGTGGACAAACATTGGCCCAAATGGCCCTTGCATGGACGCTAAGAGATAAAAGGGTGACGTCAATTATCTTAGGTGTAAGTAAAGCGGAGCAATTAACAGATTCATTACAATGCTTGGATAAGCCTGCTTTTACAGAAGACGAATTGAAACATATTGATGCAATTCTTGCAGGATAGTTGTATAATGATTGTATAAAGGAAAAGTCTGTCACATCTCGACCAGCTCAATGTGACAGACTTTTTTTATGATTAGGAATTTTATTCCGCTACTCCATTCACCGTTATCTTACCATTAGCATCATTGCTTTTCTCTACATCCATGGATAATTTATTACCATCAAAATGGCAGTTAAAAATATACCTGTGCGGACTTTCAATATAACGCAGCTCCAGTTGCAGTGTATTGTTTTGTTTCCATGCATAACTGCCGGCAACTTTTGCAGGATATAAGAAATCTGTTTGTTCAATGGCGCCTGCTGTTAAAGATGGGCCAGGCAAATTGGTTTTATCTTCCTGCCATTTGCCGGGTGCAAAATGCAGTGTGTAATTTTCTTTACCATTTGAGGTGGTTACGGTATACATTCCTTTATCCTGTTTAACAGACAAGGTTTTTAACTGGAGTGGATTTTGTTCCAACTGGTAAGTTTTAGTTGCCGGTGCTTTTACTGCCAATACTTGTTTCGCAGGTTTGGCAACCGCCAATGATTTTAATTGCTGCTGCAATTTCGTGTAGGCCTTTGTGTTAGCAGGCAACTTTCCATCTTTAAATGCAGGTAACAAATATTCCCACACCAGGTTGATCTCTTCCTGCATGTCCGGTGTTTCTGCAGTAATGGCCAATGCTGCATCCTGTTCCGGCATCACAATCATATACTGGCCATAGGCTCCATCACCCCGATAGGCATTGTGCCTGCAGCGCCACATCTGGTAGCAATAACCCTGCAGCCAGTCGCTGGAATCTTTTTTGGATTGCGGTGCAGATGGATCCTGCATGATTTTCATGGTGCTTGCTTCTTCAGCCCAACCGGCAGGTAATACCTGTTTGCCATTCCACATCCCCTTTTGCAAAAAGAGTTGTGCAAATTTGGCCATGTCTTCTGTCTTTAATCTAAGTCCCCACCCTCCTGTATTAATGCCTCTTGAATCCGCTTCCCAATCCATTCCCGTAATACCAAGCGGATCAAACAACCTTGGTTTCAGGTATTCCACTATCGGCATGCCGCTCACTTTTTGCACAATTGCTGACAGCATATAAGTGCCCAATGAATTGTATAAGAAAGTGGTTCCGGGATCTTCCAGCACCGGCACACGTAAAAAACCTTTTACCCAATTGCTGTCACGACTGGCTACTGCAAAGGTTGGATCAGGTCTTTGTCCATCTGACATCATCAATACATCTTTTACCGTAAGGTC
>CAZDHQ010001007.1:0-1610 GCA_964505135.1 uncultured Ferruginibacter sp. | reverse complement strand
ATTTGTTCCTTCTTCAAATACGCTAACCTGCCATACTGCATGTTCGCCTGTAATATTACTTTTGTGCATACCGCTTTTTACTTCAGTAATACGGGTGTTTGAAATATTGCTATTAGCTCCGGGTTTGTATTCATATACGGGTAAAATCGCTTTATAGCCGGAAGTAAGCGGAAGAGCACCGATCAGGTATGGATAGATAAAGCTATCAAAAAAGCCGTCTTTATTGTCATCCTTAACCTGGCTTTCTTTATTGAGCTTCTTATCATAGTAATACCCTTCAATTGCATTGCCATATTTAATATAGTATTGCTTATCGGAGTTGTCTGATGACCGGTAAACAGGTTTTAATGTATTAACATCAACAATGCTGGTATCAATCCAAATCGAATTACCAGCAAGAGTGTTTATTCTGGTATATACGGATATAGTTTTCCCGTTAACCTTAACATCAACATAAAAAGAGCTTATTTCTACAGTCTGTCGCCCTGAAACAGCAAAGTATGCCATTTCATAATGAGTACTTTTTATGAAATTTTTGTCAAAAGAATTATCTCCCGGCTTAATCAGGGATTGTGCGTTTGTACTCAGCACTACAAATAAAAAAAATAAAACACTACTGTTTCGCATAATTAATTGTTATAAATTTTAGTGGTTTGTTCTTTTAAACAATGTGTAGCTAACAGAGACACTTGCGTAATGAAAACTTTTATCATACCAGATTCCTGCTGAAGAATTCGATATACCATGAATCGCTAAAAAGTTAATTTCTAAGCTAATTCGTTTAAGGTTTGCCCCCGCTCCTAAACCACCAAAGATTGCCATAACAGAAGGCTTTGAATAATCTCCGCCAGTTAATAGTATTCTGCCGCCCAATTCACCAATTCCGGCTTTTGGTTCTAAAAAAAAATGATGAATGTTTTGTTTATAGCCAACCAAAAATGGGACAAGACGTACTAGAACTTCTTTGGCTCCATCCGTATTTTTCAATTTGTATTTTGTGAAACCGCCGCTGAGCGTTAATTCCCCGTTTTGAGTAATTCCATATAATCCTTTTAACGACAATCCCAAACCAGCAGCTTCCTGAAAAGCAGGAATGATTGCATCTCCACTTATTTGCAACGTCTTACTTCCTTTTTGAGCAAAGATGAGTGAAGAAAAAAACAGCAAATTCACTAACAAAAATATTTTCAAAAATTTATTCTTCATTTTTTATATCAATTTTAAACTGTTCAATAAAATAGAGAAATATATAGCATTCATTTTAAAATCTAAAATTCAAACCTAATTGCCCAAAAAAAGGTAGCAATGGCTGTGATTGAAAATCCTGTTGTAACAGCTTCCCGGCTTTAAGAGTGATATCTGTTTTTTTAATTGAATAGCCTCCCTGCAATCCATAATAAAAATTGCCTCCGGTTGCAGGCTCATACCAGCCATCCTGCACATTATCGTAAATATTGTTTTTGTACCAATCACTGTGTTTAAAATGTGTAACTATAGCTTTATCAAAACCTGCTTCAGCTCCCAAAAACCAATGTTTGCGATAATAGCCCAGCGTTCCGGCAAAGTCACTTCCAAAATTGAAAAGTGTAACGGACTGATTTTGATAGCGT
>CAZDHQ010001006.1:0-1619 GCA_964505135.1 uncultured Ferruginibacter sp. | reverse complement strand
GTTGAGTCTACATATATTTCACCTTTCCATAAACCGGTGATATCTGTTTGCTGGGCAAACAGGACAGCCGGTAAAAGAAAGATTATTAAGTTGAGTAAATATTTCATTGGAGGTTTTTCTTGTGTTTATACTGGTTGAGTTGAAAGTAAAGCAGCCCTGACTAATTCAGAAGTTTGATTAACGTTAATTGCATCACTCTTTATTGTATGCAGCACAGCCTTTAAATCCTCCCTGTTTTGCAAAGATTTGCTGTAACATTTATCGTAATACTTTAATAAAATGCGGAATGACTCCTTCACATTATCTTCCAGCAAATAATTAATAGCTGTTTTTGTTTCTAAACCGCCCAGTCTCTTTTGAATTCTGATGATGGCATTTACCAGTTTTTCCTTTTCAAACTTTCCGTACTCCTCCGTTAAATAATCCAGCCGGGCCTCAAAGGGAATGTCTAAAAAAAATAGCCTGCTCTTTCGCATGGTAGTCCAAAATGGATTGGGTATTTGCAATAAGCCAATTCGCTGGCTCTCATCTTCAATAAAACTATTGGCACCTGCATTTTCATGCAGCGCCTTGGCCAGCAGGTTTTCAAACATTTCCTGCTTGGGCTGTGGCTTTTCACCCATGGCGCCAAAGGCCGAACCCTTATGACAGGCCATTGCTTCCAGGTCAATCACCGGCATTCCCTCTTTTTGCAAATTCCTGATCAGGTCTGTTTTTGCAGACCCGGTATAACCGCCTATCACCGTTAACTGGTGTGGCTTTTCAAACTGATCTCTTACCCATTTGCGATAAGCTTTGTAGCCGCCTACCAGTGTGAACACTTTAAAACCATACAGATCAAGCAGCCAGGCCACACCAGCACTACGCATCCCACCACGCCAGCAGTGAACCAAAACACCCCGTCCGCCCTCTAAATGGGGAACTGGATTTCCTAAATTACTAGCCGCCCTCGCTTTTACCAACGCTTCTACTTCTTCCACCATCTTTCTCATCTTCACACCAAAATAATCCAGACCAATCTTGATGGCTTTTTCACGGCTTTGTTGTTTGTAAGCAGTGCCTACTACTTTCCTTTCTTCATCTGTAAATAACGGTAAGCTGTATGCGCCTGGGATATGTGCATGCTCGTACTCGCCAGGGCTGCGTACATCCAGCACGGGATACTGAGCTGTCAGTTCTAAAAAATCTTTTATGGTAAGTTTCTGAATCAATCTAATAATAAATGGCTAAGATACTAAAAGCAGGCAGGTTACAATTGTTATTGGATTCAATTCGCTATTTAATAATCTCTTTCGTAATTGTATTTTAAAGGCGAACAATTAAAATATCAAATAAAATTTCAGAACTTCAACGCTCAAAAAATTGACAAATGAAAAAACGCCTGCTGCCATTTATTTCACTGGCACTTTTATTTGGAGCATGTAACAATGCTTCAGAAACCAAATCTACCGAAGCCAAAGACAGTACCGCTACTGCCACAGTTGATCCGGCCAAAGACTGGAAACTGGGTGTGGCATCATGGACCTTTCACACCTTTAACTTCCCTGATGCGCTCGACAAAATTGATAGCGCCGGAGGAAAATATGTAGAGCCCAATACTTTTCATAAGGGCGGACCAG
>CAZDHQ010001005.1:0-1619 GCA_964505135.1 uncultured Ferruginibacter sp. | reverse complement strand
TAAAATCTGATGCAATGAATCTGTTTCATTTTGTACAAGCTGGTATTGAAAAATACCAAAGCCGGTTTTTTGTAAGGGATTTACAAATGAGTCAAAAGGTTCTTTTTTGCAGGCACCATCTGGGTTTTCTTCTCCACCCATGCAATGGTACACCATGTAAGCAGTATCTTCTTTAAACACAATGCCACTGTGAGAATATACTCTTTCCCTTCTTGAAAAGTTTTGTAGTATCCTGCTTTCAAAATCATTATCACTTCTTGTAATCAATTGCCCATCCTGTAGTAGTTTTTTTACTGCTTTAATTTTAAGAAGTGTCTCTGTTGTTCTGCTGATACTACTGTCTGTTTTATTTGATGATTGAGTGGAAGCTTCGTTGCATGAAAGAATTATGATCGACAACAGGAATGATAAAATGATCAAAGAAATAAAATGATATCGCACTGCACTTGTCAATTGTTGCTGCAAAATTATTTTGATATAAAACTGAATTTGTCAATTGCTACGCCCAAACCCCGCTGCCCCTGCGGCCCACCGCCAGGAACATAATAGCGAAATGCAACTCTTGTTTTCCTTGGGGCATCTATACCTTCAATAGTAATCCGATATTTGAACCAGCCGCCGGGGTATGAGTCCGTGCCTTGCGTTAAATAATCAGGATTGATATCAAGCAACACTTTAGTAAAACTTCCCACGCTGTTACTGTCTTTGCCTACATCGGCTGAACTATTTTCCGTATTCATTCTCACTTCCATCCTGTCTGCGGCCAGTGCAGGGTTTGAATAAGTCCTGGTGTAGAAACTGATTTCATCTCCAGTCTTAACCGTCATTTCTGGTGAGATCAGCCAGTTGCTGCAATTGGCTACATCAAATCCGCATTCGGAAGTTGTCATGATAAAATCAGCCCCGGAAAAAGAAGGATTGTTATCTCCAAAACCACCAGCAGATGGATAATTAAATGGTAAGGTGCCCAATGATTTTGGTACAAGTCCGTGATAAAGGGAAACATAAAAATAACCCTGCGTCCAGCCAACAGTGCCAATTGGTTTGGTATTGTTTTTTATTACCCATCCTTTTGCAATTGAAGTGGTAACCGTATCAAATTCTTCGGTAAAGGAATAATCGGTTTTTAATGGAGCTTCTTTTTGCTTGCTACACGAATAAGTAGCCAACAGAATAACAGCTACCAGCATTAGTGCTGCTGTGATTTTATTTTTCATGATCTTTTGTGTGATGAAAAACATAGCTGTTTATTTTGAACTGGTATAAGTTACTTCGTCAATACCAATAACGGTGCGGTGTATTTGTTTATACAGCGTATCTAAGTTATTGGGATCCGTGGTTGAAAATTGTATGGGTCTTCGTCTCGGCAATAAATACCTGAATGCAAATCTTCCTTTCACCGGCTTTTCCAGTCCGGCTACGGTTGTTTCAAACCTTGTCCATTCCGTTGGATAAGCATGCACAGAATCGTTTTCTACTCTTGCATACGTGGGATTAATATCAAGCAGGGTAATATTAAAATCGCCGGTTCCGTTGGGATCATTGCCCGTGTTAATTGTATTGAATGGGTTAATGCAAACCTGCAGCCTTGCAAGCGCTTTGCAATAAGTATAAAAAAC
>CAZDHQ010001004.1:0-1620 GCA_964505135.1 uncultured Ferruginibacter sp. | reverse complement strand
TACTGCAAGAGTGGATACCAATACAGAAACCAGCATTTTAAACAACCTGAAAAAAAATTATCCCGGCATTACCTTGATTTCAGTGACACAGAAAATTGCTACTGCATCACTCTTTGATCAAATCATTGTATTAATGGAAGGAGAAATAGTGGCAAGAGGTGTACACAGCCAGTTGATGAAAGAAAGCCCCGAGTACGTACAGATTTTTAATTCACAGCAAAGCACCAGTAATTATGAATTACAACCTCAATGAGCTGAGTAGCCAGCAGCAAAAAACATCCAGCCTCAGTGCTTTGCGTAAACTACTGCAACTGATAAAAGAAGAACGCAGGAATATTGCTGCAGCCACCACCGCTATACTGGTCAACTCTGGCCTCAACTTACTGGGCCCGTTTATAGTTGGTCTTGTGATTGACCGGTACATTGCACATAAAGATTTTAATGGTGTATTAAAATGGGCAGGCATTTTATTGTGCATGTACCTCGTAGCATTTGTTGCAGGTTATTTACAAACGAGGATCATGGGCGCTGTTAGCCAGCGCATGCTGTTTAAATTACGGAATACCATTTTTAATAAACTGCAGGAATTGCCCGTGGCCTTCTTCAATCAAAACAAAGCAGGCGATCTCATTTCAAGAGTGAATAATGATACGGATAAAATCAATCAATTCTTTTCGCAATCGCTCATGCAGTTTATTGGTACGGTGATGACGATGACGGGAGCAGGCATCTTTTTGTTGGCCATTAATATTAAACTGGGATTAGCCACACTGCTTCCCGGCTTATTGATTTTTCTCTTCACTAAATTCAGTGCACCATGGATCAAAAAAAGAAATGCCGTCAGCATGCAACGCACCGGCGCATTGAGTGCAGAGATCCAGGAAGGTTTGCAAAACTTCAAAGTGATCATTGCTTTTAACCGCCGGGATTATTTCCGCAACCGTTTTGAGCAGGCGAACCAACAAAACTATAGCAGTGCCATTGCTGCAGGTATTGCCAATAATATTTTTATTCCTGTATATGGTTGGTTTGCAGCGGTGGCCCAGTTGGTAGTATTGATTGTAGGTATTTATTTGATTAGCACGCAGGAGTTTACCATTGGTTTATTGATCAGCTATCTTGGATACGCCGTTAACTTTTATAATCCATTGCGTCAACTGGCGGCACTGTGGGCCACCTTCCAGGTGGCAATGGCAGGCTGGGACAGAATTTCGTACATGCTGAATATGCAAAACAATCTTCCCCTGGTTGCAGACAACAACAACGCTACATCAAATGGTTCAGTGATTGAATTTAAAAACGTATGCTTTAGTTATGACGAAAGCAAAGAGATATTGCACAACATCAACTTCAATATGCAGCCAGGAAAGACTTATGCATTGGTGGGCCCGACAGGTGGTGGTAAAACTACTACCGCATCTTTAATTGCAAGATTGTATGATCCAACAAAAGGAGAAGTATTACTGAACGGAAAAGACATCCGCAGTTATGATGCAGCAGAGCGGACAAAAAAGATTGGATTCATTTTGCAGGAACCATTTCTTTTTAGTGGAACGGTGAGAGATAATATTATTTACGGCAATGATGAATACATACAAGTATCTAACACAGAACTGGAGA
>CAZDHQ010001003.1:0-1643 GCA_964505135.1 uncultured Ferruginibacter sp. | reverse complement strand
GTACGGGTACTGTCTTTAAAAATTGTTCTTGCACCAAAAAATGCTTTACCGTTCTTTAGGTCATAACTGCCACTTTTCGTGTACACTTCACCGCCATCTTTTGTTTTTATCTGCGTTGCAGTGATAAAGTTTACCACCTGTGTTTGTGTATTGTACTGCAGGCTATCACTTCGTATATCGTATTTTGGATCTACCAGGTGAACATTGTTTTTAAAGAATACATCTTTTGTTTCTGCATAGTATACACCATTATCGCTGGTAAGTATTGTTTTGCCATTTACCACACGGCCTCCTTTGGTATAAGTACCCACGCTTGATTTTAAATCATATTGCAGTTCCTGTGTGTACAGCGTTCCTTTTTTATCAGTTAGACGGACATCTTTTTTCAGGTACGCCATCCTGTCTTTACCTACGTATTTTAGATATTGGGAATAGGTGTGAATACTATCCTGCTGGTTAATATGAATATTGCCAAATGCTTCCAGTACATTGGTAGTTTTGTTGATGATGGCGCTATCGCAGCTAAAAGTAGTAAGCCCTTCCTGTAAGATCACATTGCCTGCAATGGTTTGAAAAGAAGTGGTATCAACAATTCTTTCTCTCAAACTCTTTCCTTGTAAAATCTGGATGATTCGGATCGTATCGGCTGTGGCAGGCTGTATCACTGTTTGAGCAGTAAGCTGCCTGCTGAAGAACATCAGTACACAAATAAAAAAAGATAACGCAGTTGTTTTTTTCAAACAGGAATTTTTTGCTGCCGCAATTTCTGCTTTTTATAAGTAAAAGCAATCATAAAATTGAAATGATCAATTGTTATTGCCTGATATAAGGTGCATTCACCGTATCGGGCAATGGAATCATCAGGGGACTGCTTTTGTCTTTCTTACCAAACACAGATACATTGATGTAGCGTTTTGGATGCAGCCTGATATCATCCAGAAGCAGGTTGAGTTTATTGGAAGTAGCGTTTAGATTATTGTACAGTTTGGTATCGTTCATCATCAAACCCAGCGTGCCTTTATCACTATTTACTTTACCAATGGTACTCTGTAGTTCATTTAATGTGCCATTTAAAGTAGTCAATGTTTTTTGCAGTTCCAGTTTGGAAAGATTGCCACTGAGGGTTTCAATATTGCTGAGTGTATTGGTTAATTTTTCATTGTTATTGGCGAGGTTACCAGTAATGGAGTTTACATTGTCCAGTGTTTTAGCAACAGAACCTGTTTGAGCATTCAGCATGGTTTGTAGTGAAGCAGATGACACTGCCAATGAAGCAGTTGTTTTGTTCAGGTTTTCCATCATCTGCCTGATATTGTTTTTTGTGTTGGGGTCAAATACACTGTTCACTGTATTTAAAAGCGTATCCAAAGTACCTACCGCCTGTGTCACCTGGTATAAAACAGGATCCAGTTTTTTTACTGCATCGCTGATAAAGTCACCTGTCATTATGGTTTTGATCGTATCTCCGCTTTGTTTAAACGTGGTGCTGTTACCCAGCTTTATTTCAAGCTGCACACTGCCAAGCAAGGATTTATTGATAACTGCATACGCATCGGAAGGAATATTAACCTCTTCCTTCATTTTAATGGTAACAGCAATTTGCCTCATATCTTTACCGCCATCGGTTTTTGCAATAGTGCCTA
>CAZDHQ010001002.1:0-1644 GCA_964505135.1 uncultured Ferruginibacter sp. | reverse complement strand
ATGCATCACGCATATGCTGATACACCCAAGGACCCGCACTCACCTTTAAATCACAAAAATCTATTTGGCATGATGGAAAACACAAGGAAAGTGTATACACAATGCTACTGGGAAAATATCGAAATAGAAAAACGCTTTAAGAAAGATGTACCGGACTGGCCGTGGTTTGATAACTGGGCTGATAGCCGCTGGATAAAAGTTCTGTGGATACTTGCCTACATTGCATTTTATGTTGTATTTGCAACTGCATGGTGGCAGTATTTATTGCTTCCGGTTACAATTCTTATGAATCCGGCACACGCTGTAATAGTTAACTGGTACGGGCATAAAATTGGCTACAGGAATTACAAGCTTAAGAACACTTCGACTAATCTTTATCCAATGGATTTTATTTTCCTTGGTGAGAGCTACCATAATGATCATCACCGCAATCCGGCAAGCATTAACATGGGTGTTAAGTGGCATGAAGTTGATATCACGTATTATATAATACTTGCTTTCAGCAAGCTTGGCATTGTAACGCTGCAGAATAATGCGCATAAAGCTGAGCATGAAAAGGACCTTGATCTTGCTGAGAGTATTGTAAGTGAAAGCCAGGCTTAATACAATAATTCCCCCGCAATAAAAAAAACTGCCGGAATGTTCTATTGCTAAAACATCCCGGCAGCGGGGATTTACGCATGAAATGCCGCGTAAGCTCTTTTTATATCAATAATTTTTCAAATTCAGTGAACGGCAGCCTGTTAAGTGAATTTCCATTCCCGGTATCAACCTCATAAAACTGTTCCAGTGCAATAACATCAAAATATGCATGAAGTATGATAGTGTAATCATCTTTTTTAAGGTCATACTTAATGCTGATATCTGAAATAATACCGTTAATTATCCTTATGGATTCATACCAGTTACCTTTAACTAACCTGGAAATGATAAGTAATTTCTTTTTTGAGAGTGTTACAAGCGGAGTGATGTAATATACAGATACTTTCCCGTCTTTTTCAGAGTGCTGCATTTCTGCAAGGTATTTGCCAATAGAGCACCCTTTATTTAACAACACGTCTTTAAGTATAGAATCCTTAATACCCATATTTGCTGAATAACAATAAATTTCCATTATAAACTCAAAAATAACATATGAATATACTTAAACAATATCGGTACACCATATTGTAACCATCAAATTTATTAATTATATTTGTTTTCATATTATAATAAATATAATGGTTGCACAATTGTAACCAGCTTTTTTTCCCGAAAAATTTATGAAAAAACTGCGGATTTTCGGATTATTATCTTCAATAAGGTCCATCGAGTTAAAACGATTTCAAAAGTATATCAGGTCAGACTCCCTTTATACCAGCCGCGATTACGAACCGTTAACTAACCATTTATTGAAATATTACCCTGATTTTACAGATAAAGAGCTTACCCTGGAATCGATGTATAATTCTCTTTACCCGGGTAAGAAATACAATCAAAGGGTTATAATTTCAAGGCTCTCAGAACTCAATAAAATTACCGAGAATTTCCTTTTGAGCCGCAGGCTTGAAAATAAGCAATTCACAAGGAGTATGCTGCTTGCTGAGGAGCTTATGGAAAGAAAAGAGTTTGATACATTTGAGCTTGTAATAAATAAATTGCTAA
>CAZDHQ010001001.1:0-1653 GCA_964505135.1 uncultured Ferruginibacter sp. | reverse complement strand
TAAAAAAGACATTTTTGCTGATATCGGTATGGAAGAGCAGCATGTATTTACCAGCATTTATCATACCCCTTTCGCTGATAAAAATGAATTTCCCTACAGTAATGGATGGCTAATAAATAATGGCTCTGCTTTTGATCAGTTGACTTATAAGCAAGTGACCGCAATAACAATTAACAAAGTAAGTGATAGCCAACTGCAGCAACAGCAACTTACCAGCAACTTCAGTGCGGATATAGAAACCATGGAAGGTGCGGCACTACATTTTGTTTGTCTGCAGGAAAAAATAGCATTCCTGCAAATAAGAAGCATCAGTAACAAGGTTGGTGTGAGAGATAAAAAACAATGGAAGATTAAAGAAGCAATAGCAAACCTTGGCGAAAGCCTGGCTGTTATTATTGAAACAATGGTAAAAAATTAATGCGATGAAAATTACACTCGGTTTTTCTCCATGCCCAAACGATACATTTATTTTTGACGGCATTGCCAGCAAAAAAATTGATACAGGCGATATTGAATTTGAGATTGTACTGGAAGATGTGCAAACACTCAATGAATTGGCCATACAGGGGAAGCTGGATGTTACCAAACTCAGTTATGGCGTGTTACCTCTGGTACTGGATAAATACAAATTGCTCAATAGCGGCAGTGCTTTAGGTAATGGCGTGGGTCCCTTATTAATCAGCAATAAACTGCATGATGCTACTAACATTGAAGACTACACGATTGCAATACCCGGTGAAAACACCACGGCTCATTTGCTGTTTTCAATGGCTTACCCTGCTGCAAAAAACAAAGTATTTCTTCGCTATGATGAGATTGAAGATTTTGTAATTAACAACAAAGGTCTCGGCGTGATCATACATGAAAATAGATTTACTTACCAGCAAAAAGGATTGATAAACATTACTGACCTCGGTGATTTTTGGGAAAAGCAAACGGGCAATCCTATCCCGTTAGGAGGCATTACTATTAAAAAAGAAATTAATATTGAAACGCAGAAAAAGGTGGATGCTATTATTAAGCGAAGCATTCAATATTCATTCAGTCAATATCCACATTTGAGCGACTACATAAAGTCTCATGCACAGGAGATGAGTGAAGATGTAATGAGAAAACACATTGACCTTTATGTAAATGATTATTCTATTGATTTGGGTACTGGCGGAAAAAATGCAATCAAAAAATTATTGGAAGTTTATGCTTCGATGAAGAATACCAGCATTGACAGCAACAGCATTTTTGTAAGTTAATCCTTCTTCAACGCCTTGCTATAAACTTCCAGGCAGCGTTTGCGTGCAAACTCATGTTCCACTATTGGTTTGGGATAAGATGCATCCAGATATTCAGGAACCCATTTTTTTATATACTCCATTTTAGGGTCAAACTTCTGTGTTTGCAGGTAAGGGTTAAATACTCTAAAATAAGGCGCAGCATCACAACCGCTGCCTGCAGCCCACTGCCAACCACCATTATTGGCAGCCAAGTCATAGTCCAGCAATTTCGCTGCAAAATAAGCTTCGCCTAATCTCCAGTCGAGCAGTAAATGTTTGCTCAAAAAAGAAGCAACGATCATTCGTACACGATTATGCATAAAACCGGTTTCATTCAGCTCTCTCATGCCAGCATCTACTATTGGATAACCGGTTTGTCCAT
>CAZDHQ010001000.1:0-1655 GCA_964505135.1 uncultured Ferruginibacter sp. | reverse complement strand
AAGTGGCGGAAGCACATGTAAGTTTAATTTTTAAAAGTGATACTAAAAGTATCAGCATAAAACGTCGTCGATACCTTGCTGAGCTGCGTACTACAGTGGAAGCAATAGGCGGCTCTGTAAAACTGCTGGAGCATAAGGATGACAGTTGCACCCTGTTTATCGATTTGCCATTTAGTCAAAATATAGGTGTGACTCCCTATATTACTATGAAAGAAAAAGCTATATCCTCCTAGTTACCTTGAATTAAATTGGCGCAGGAATGCAGTTTAGATAATGTGTTTAGCGTTCCTGTGTCGGCCTGTTACTACTTCATCCAAACTAAGCTGCGCCTCTTTGCAAATAGCCTTCACCTCTTTTTTTCGCCAATGTTTTTTCTTTAAGCAACTTCATTTGCTCATCCATGGCCGCAATCGTTGATTCCTTATTGATGTAGATGGAAGCCGATTGGATATTCAAATTATAATCCTGCTATACCATGCTTTTATCTCCCAAACTATTTCTGGTATACAATCTTTAAATTACAAAATGAAAAAAACATACACCTACCTGTTGGTGCTGGCATGTGTAGTTTGCCTGCAAACAGCTGCACAAAAAAACAAGTCTCTTCCAAAGGGTAAATTATTTATCATTGGCGGGGGAGACAGGCCAACTTCATTAATGCAGTCACTTGCAAACACAGCAGCATTAACAGCAAATGATTTTGCCGTGGTATTGCCTATGTCAGGCGCTTCACCGGATACGTCGTTTTATTATTTTAAGGAAGACTGGAACCGGGTGTCAGCTAAACCCGTTTACAATTTCAATTTTTCTGCTGAAAAAACAAATTATAACAACTGGCTTGATTCATTAAAAAAGGCAAAGCTGATCTTTATTACCGGTGGCGACCAGGACCGGTTTATGAAAATAGTTTTTAATACCCCTGTATATGATGCTATCCACCAAGCTTATAAAAATGGGGCCACCATTGCAGGAACAAGTGCTGGCGCTGCCGTGATGAGTAAATATATGATTACCGGCAACCAGCTTACAGATACTGTGTACAAGCCAACATTTAAAAAATTAATTGCCGGCAATATTGAATTCAAAACAGGTCTTGGATTAATCAACAATGCTATTGTAGACCAGCATTTTGTTGTACGCAGCAGGTACAATCGTTTATTAAGCGCCCTGGCAGCCTATCCTTTACTTACCTGTATTGGCATAGATGAAGAAACAGCCATTATTGTGCAGGGAAACAAAATAACTGTTGCAGGCACGGGCCAGGTGATGGTGCTGAAGCGCCCGGTCAATCTTAAGGTGACATCATCCAGGCTGGTGAAATTTACAGATGTTCAGTTTAGCATTTACACTGAAGGTGATCGTTTTTTGTTGCCTTAGTTAGGTAACCAGGCAGTAAAGCAGTACCGTTATTTAATTTATTTTTTACCAAACCGGTTTGAGAGATCAAGTATATAAATGTTCCTGAAATCTGTATCTGTTGCAGGACTATTTGCAAAAGGAAAAGTGCTATGGTATCGACGTAATGAACTTCGCCGGGAAAAAAGCTTAGAGAGGCAGCTTGTAGAAATTAAGACAATAGCCGTATCTTTATTTTATCTAAAACATCTTTGTTAACCTGGAAAAAACAATCAATTCTCCACTCAACATTTTATGCT
>CAZDHQ010000999.1:0-1658 GCA_964505135.1 uncultured Ferruginibacter sp. | reverse complement strand
TGATTTTGGCTGCGGTGTTTGTACCGGTTGGTTTTATACCAGGCATTGTAGGTAGGTTGTACCAGCAATTCGCTATTACCATAGCTGTATCTGTTATTATTTCTGCATTTGTAGCGTTGTCTTTAACGCCTGCACTGTGTTCCATTTTATTGAAACATGCCAAAGGTGAAAATGAAAAGAAAAATTTACTGGAGAAATTTTTTGATGGCTTCAACAAGCGCTTTGAGAAATTATCACACCGATACACAAGAGGTGTAAGTAAATGGATAAAAGCTACGCCGCTGGTATTGGTAATGATGGTGTGTCTGTTTGTTGGCTTGTTCTTTTTATTTAAAAACAAACCAACAGGATTTATTCCAACAGAGGATGAAGGAAGGATGTATGTAACGTATGAAATGCCGGAGGCAACTTCTACCACCCGTAGCGTAGAAATGCTCAAAGATATTTTGGCAAGGATTCAAAAGATACCGGAGGTGAGGGTAGTGGGTGGTTTGGCTGGATTGAATATCATCAGCTTTTCAAACAAATCTAATGTGGGCACCTTGTTTGTAAACCTGCAGCCATGGGATCAAAGGGAAGGTAAGGAACATCATGTGCAGGCCGTGATTGCACAGATACAAAAAGTAACGGCTGACATTAAAGAGGCGAGGGTGTTGGCTATTTCGCCACCAGCTATTCCTGGCCTTGGTGCCACAGCAGGTTTCACTTTTGAATTAAAGCAAACCACCAGTACGGATAATATACAGCAGTTTGAAGCGGTAGCCCGTAACTTTTTAGCGGAAGCCAACAAGCGGCCAGAGATAGCAATGGCGTTTACATTCTTTAGTGCAAGAACACCATCATACAAAGTGGATGTAGATAGAGAGAAAGCAAAACAGCTGGGTGTGGCAGTTTCAGATGTGTACAGCACCATGTCAACCCTTCTTGGAAGCAGTTATGTAAATGACTTTAACCTGTATGGGAGAAACTTTCGTGTGATGGCACAGGCCGATAGCAGTTATCGTTCATCGCTGGATAAACTGGAGAAATACTATGTAAAAAATGATGTGGGTAATATGATCCCGTTGAGTTCATTGATTACATCAAAAATAGTGGAGGCACCATCGCTGATCTCTCACTATAATGTAAACAGGAATATCGAAATCAATGGTTCAGCAAAACCCGGTTATAGTAGCGGTCAGGCTATTGAAGCATTAAAGGAAGTTGCGAAAACATTACCTGTTGGCTACGATTACGAATTTTCAGGTATGAGTGCTGAAGAGATCAAAGCTGGTAACAGCACAGCCCTTATCTTTTCCATCTCCATCATATTTGTGTTCTTATTCTTAGCGGCATTGTATGAAAGTTGGAGTATTCCGTTCTCTGTATTATTTGCAGTGCCGATAGGTGCATTTGGTTCTATTTTGACGCTGACCTTAATGCCCAATCTTACGAATAACGTATATGCCCAAATTGGTTTGATAACACTGATTGGTTTGGCTGCAAAGAACGCTATCCTGATTGTGGAGTATGCAAAAGAGCGTGTGGACAAGGGGATTGATATTGTGCATGCAACCTTGCAGGCAGTGCAGTTGCGTTTACGCCCGATCATCATGACTTCACTGGCATTTATATTGGGTGTATTGCCATTGGCCTTTGCAACCGGTGCTGCTGCTGAA
>CAZDHQ010000998.1:0-1659 GCA_964505135.1 uncultured Ferruginibacter sp. | reverse complement strand
CATTTTAAACCATTACGAAAACACATAAAACCTTTCTCAACCGGCCTGCTGCAGCGGTATATTCACCATTACCACACAACCCTGTCCTGGTGCTGAATTGATATTAAAACGTCCGGAAAACAACTCGGCCCGTCTTTTCATGTTTGCAAGACCTATCCCTGATTTTACAGTTGCTGTATCAAACCCTACTCCATCATCAGAAATCTTCATCAGGAGTTTATCATTAAACAAAACCACATCCACTTCAATATAACTTGCATTGGCATACTTAACAATATTCTTGAGTTGCTCCTGCAATATCCGGTACAGGTTAAGCTGCATCTCAAGAGACAATGTATACTTCTGAAGTGCTTTATCAAAGAACAATGAAATTTCGTATTTACCTTTCAGGTTAAATTCTGAAAGCAAATTATTAAACGCCTGTTCCAAAGTAGACTCATTAAAAAATGCAGGGGCTAAACGATGTGAAAGATTACGAACTTCATGCGATGCCATACTAATGTATTCGCCACATTTTGCATACCACTTTAAACCTTCCGGTGCAAGTGAATCTTTTAACATACCAAGTGTGAGCTGGCTTGTGGCCAATATCTGGCAAACATTATCATGTAACTCACTGCCTATTTCATAGCGTTCATCTTCCTGTGTCTTTATGATTGCCTTGGTGATCTTATGTTCGTATAAATTCTTTTCGGTAACGTCAATTAAAATGATCAGGCGCAGTTGTTCATCATTTAATTGAATAGGTGTACTAAAGATTTCCATCTCCATCAGTTCACCTGACTTCTTACTGGTAATAAATTTCCCGGGAAATGTTTGATTGGCCCCTTTTACTGCTTTCAAAATTTTTTCCACTTCTTCCTCAATCACCAAATCAAGCAATGTCATTTGAGCAAATTCCCCTGTGCTGTAGCCAAAATGATCCACTGCAGCTTTGTTAAAATCAACCAGCATCAACGATTTCTCGTCATACAAAAACATTGGCTGAGGACTTAACTGAAAAAGATCACTGTACCGTTTTTCTGATTCTTTAATTTTTGAAACAGCTTTCTTTCTTTCTATTGCGTATACAATACTTTTGTAAAGAGTAATGGCATTTAGTTCATCTTTTAGGAGATAATCAAGCACACCCTGCGAAATAGAATTAATGCTGAAGTCAAGATCGGTATTGCCTGTTAAAACAATCACGGGTTGGCAACCAGCCAACTTTAGAACTTCGCTCAAAAGCTCCTGTCCCTGTTTATCCGGCAGGCTTAGATCAAGCAGAATCACATCAAAATTGCCGGTAACAGATAAGGTTTGGCTGGCAGATTTAAAATTAGGAGCATGCACAATGTTAGGCGCCTCAATATGCTCAGCCAACAACTCCTCCACGATAAAGAAATCACCGGGATTATCTTCAATCACTAAAATATTGTAATGCTTTCTGTCTTTCCTCATAGGATTAGTTTGAATTCGTTTAAAAATTCCTTACCGCTTTTTCTTCATGATGTAGTTTTATTTTGGTAAATATTTTTCAATCAATATACCTTTAATTTTTCATGTATTTTGGAATATCAAGGTAAAATGTGCTGCCCTTGCCCGGCTCAGACTCCAGCCATATTTTGCCACCCATATTTTCTGCAATTTTTTTTGTAATGGCCAACCCCATACCTGTTC
>CAZDHQ010000997.1:0-1659 GCA_964505135.1 uncultured Ferruginibacter sp. | reverse complement strand
AGAGCAGGCAATCATGGACATCCGCCATTATACAGTGTCATTGGATGTAAACCTCGATAGTCAAAGTATCAGCGGCAATGCAGAAGTAAGTTTAATACTAAAGGAATCCAGCCCGGTAATCCTGTTAAACCTGGTAGACCTGATGAAAGTGGAGAAACTAACGGTGAATGGTAAACGCCAAAATTTTACACATGCCAATCATTTATTAAAAATAGAAAATGCTAACCCTTTTCCTGCTGGCAAAACAGTAGTGAAAGTATTTTATGGTGGCAAACCTGGTGTGGCTGCCCGTCCTCCATGGGATGGAGGTTTTACCTGGACAAAAGATTCCACTGGTCATCCATGGGTGGCTGTTACAACAGAAGGTGAAGGTGGCACTATCTTATTTCCCTGCAAAGATCATCCCAGCGATGAACCTGATGAAGGTGCTGATATGCTGATCACCGTTCCCAAAGGCTTGGTGGTGGCTGGCCCAGGTTTGCTGCAATCTGTTAAAACAAAGGGTAATAAATCCACCTATCATTGGAAAACAAATTATACCATCAATAACTACAGTATACTTTTTAACATTGGTGATTATAAAGTAGTGAGCCGTACTTACACGACTGTGAATGGTAATAAAGTGCCGATGCAATTTTATGTTTTGAATGAACATTCGGATAAAGCAGAACATCAGCTGGATCTACTTGAGAGAACGGTAAGGATTGATGAAAAATATTTTGGTGAATATCCCTGGGCCAAAGAAAAGATAGCCATTGTGGAAACACCGCATTTAGGCATGGAACACCAAACGATGAATGCGTATGGTAATAAGTTTCGCTATACCAAGCTGGGTGGACAGGATTTTGATTGGCTGATGATACATGAGTTTGGCCATGAGTGGTGGGGCAATAAGGTAACTGCTAAAGACTGGGCACATTACTGGATTCAGGAAGGCATCTGTACCTATGGTGATGCACTGCAGGTGAGGGAAATTGGTGGTGAAGATGCTTATATGAAAAGAATGCGGCTTACAGCTATGAATTTTAAAAATGATAAGCCTGTAGTAATGGGTGATGTTGGGTTTACTGAAGATGAAGCCTATAATCCGGATATCTATGGCAAGGGCGCTTACTTTATGCATATACTGCGGCATGTGATGGGTGACGATATTTTCTTTCCAACGCACTCCAATTATACTTACAGCCATCTTGCTACTACTGATGATGTACAAAACTATTTTAGCAAAGCGGCAGGCAAAGACCTTAAACCATTATTTGATCTGTTTCTTCGCACTACCAATCGCCTTGAAATTGTGGTACACCAAACTACAGAAGACAGTTATGCTATCAGCTTAAAAAATATTGATATGGACTTACCCGTAACCGTTAGTACATCCAATGGTGAGGAGAAATTGACGCTGGGTAAAAAGGAAGTGGTAGTAAAGAGCACTTCATTGCCTGTGGTGGATAGAGAAGGGTTTTATTTCAAGAGGGTAGTATGGGAATAGTTTTTATTTATAACAGGGATTACTGCTTAATAAATATTGTTTACTTATAAATTATGAAAACAATACCGGTGAGGCATATTACCAATCCATACCAAACGCAGGGCCGGTTTAGTATTAGGAAAATAGAGCAGGTGCTTACTGGAAAAGACCTGGTTCATGATTTGCACAAG
>CAZDHQ010000996.1:0-1661 GCA_964505135.1 uncultured Ferruginibacter sp. | reverse complement strand
AATTACTACGGTGCTGGCTATGCTGATTGCACTGGTTACTATTAGCTTCCAGGCTATCAGGGCTGCATTAAGTAACCCGGTGAAGAGTTTGAGAACGGAATAACCAATGTCTGATGTAGGATTTGCTGATGTATGATTTGGTTGAACAGCTTTATTGAATTTTAGGGTATTAAAAATACTGCCTCTTCAATCTTAAATATTAAATCTCTCTATAGTCATGATTAAAAATTTTTTCAAAATTGCCTGGCGAAATCTTTTAAAGAACAAAGCATTTTCTTTTATCAATATATCTGGTCTTGCTATTGGTATGGCTGCAGCTACACTCATTACTTTATGGATAAAAAATGAAGTGAGCTATGACCAGTTTCATGAAAAGAAAGACAGGATTTATGAAGCATGGAACCGTGCAGAATTCAGTGGTAAACTGCAGTGCTGGAACACCACGCCAAAAGTGCTAGCAAGGACATTAGAAAAAGATTTACCTGAAGTAGAAAGGTCTGTACGGGTGAACTGGCCTAGCCAAATGCTTTTCTCTGTTGGAGAGAAAAGACTGACAGTTTCGGGTAATATGGTTGATACCGGCTTTTTGCAGATGTTTAGTTTCCCTTTAGTAAAAGGCGATGCAAGCACTGCATTGAATGGAGGCTATTCAATAGTGTTAACCGAAAAACTGGCGAAGAAAATTTTTGGCAATGAGGATGCAATGGGTAAAACAGTAAGACTGGATAATAAGGATAATTTTACAGTGACTGGCATTGCAAAAGATTTACCTACTAACAGCCGCTTTAAGTTTGAGTTTCTTACTTCTTGGGATTATCTTATTAAACGTGGAGAAGATGATAGTTCCTGGGGAAACAATTCAACCAGGACCTATGTGCTGCTAAAACCCAATGCAAGCTTTACTAATGCAAACGAAAAAATAAAGAGTATAAAGATTAAATATGCCAAAGATGAAGATCCCAATTGGCAAATGTTTTTATATCCTATGAGCCGCTGGCGTTTGTACTCCAATTTTACGAATGGAGTGGAAGATGGAGGATTGATTGATTTTGTAAAACTCTTTGGAGTAATAGCACTTTTCATATTGTTGATTGCCTGTATCAATTTTATGAACCTGAGCACAGCAAGAAGTGAAAAAAGAGCAAAGGAAGTAGGAATAAGAAAAGTGGTAGGCGCACAAAAGCAGTCGCTGATCTGGCAGTTTATTGGTGAATCAGTTTGGCTATCTTTTATTGCAGGTGTTTTTGCATTGATCATTGTCGCAATATCGTTACCAGCATTTAGCCAGCTTACGGACAAGCAGCTTTCAATTGAATGGAGTAATATTAATTTCTGGCTTGCAGGCATTGGATTTATTTTATTTACCGGGATTATTGCCGGCAGTTATCCTGCGTTTTTTCTTTCTTCTTTTCAACCCGTAAAGGTTTTGAAGGGCACATTTAAAGCGGCCAATGCACTGATCACGCCACGTAAGTTATTGGTAGTATTGCAATTTACTTTTGCCATTATTCTTATCATTTGTACCAGTATTGTTAAGCAACAAATAGATCATGCTCAGAACCGGCAATCAGGCTATAACAAAGACAAACTGGTGTACCACATGCTCACCGGCGACCTGGAGCCCGCCATCGAACGCGCCGACGCCGCGATGTACCAGGCCA
>CAZDHQ010000995.1:0-1669 GCA_964505135.1 uncultured Ferruginibacter sp. | reverse complement strand
AAAAGAGCATTACCGGATGTATTAAGTTTTGAAGAGATAGAAAATATTATTGCTGAAATTGATCTTAGCACAGCAGAAGGAGGCAGAAACAAAGCAATGCTTGAAACGCTTTACAGTTGCGGTCTTCGTGTGAGTGAATTAGTGAATTTAAAACTAAGCTGCCTTTATTTGGATGTTGGGTTTATAAGAGTTACAGGTAAAGGTGATAAAGAAAGACTGGTACCTATTGGCCGTGATGCCATCAAGTACATTAATCTTTATCGAAGCACTATAAGAGTACATGTTGAAATCAAACCCGGCAATGAAGACATTTTGTTTTTGAACAGGAGAGGCAGCCAGTTAACAAGGGTAATGGTATTTCTCATTATTAAAGACCTTGCAAAAAAAGCAGGAATAAAAAAAAATATTTCACCGCACACATTTCGTCACTCATTTGCTACACATTTGGTAGAAGGCGGCGCAGATTTAAGAGCAGTACAGGAAATGCTGGGACATGAAAGCATTACCACCACTGAAATATATACTCATTTAGACAGGAAATTTTTAAGAGATACATTACAATTATATCATCCTGCATTTAAATAAAATCGAAAAAACTATTTGGGATCCACCGCTACTTCAGAAGCCTGAAAAGGATTTACGGAATTGATATAAGCATTATTCTTTACGTTTTTGCGATAGTTTTTAAAGAGGCTCATCCAGCGGAGTTTTAATACACCCAGTATTCCTTCTTTCACAATGCCTTTGTTCATCTTGCTATCACCTAATTTTCTATCTGTAAAACTGATAGGAACTTCTGCGATAAGAAAATTTAATTTCCAGGCTGCAAATTTCATTTCTATCTGGAAGGCATATCCAACAAAGTTGATGGCAGAAAAATTCATGGTTTCAAGCACTTCTCTTCTATAACAAACAAAGCCGGCAGTCGGGTCTTTAATTGGCATCCAGGTAATAAGTCTTGTATATAGTGAGGCACCTTTTGAAAGTAAAATCCTGTTGGCAGGCCAGTTCACAACTGATCCGCCCTTAATATATCTTGAGCCAACAGCTATACCAGCACCATCTTTACACACCTTGTAAAGCCTTTCTAGATCTTTGGGGTTATGGGAGAAATCTGCATCCATTTCAAAGATAAACTGATAGCCATTTTTTTTTTTTTTTTTAAATCCATGAATATAAGCTGTACCAAGCCCCTGCTTTCCTCTTCTTTCTTCTAAAAATAACTGGCCGGCATATTTGGAACTCATCAGTTTTTTTACAATATCAGCAGTTCCATCGGGAGAGCCATCGTCAATAATTAAAACATGATACTGTTGCTGTAAATCAAATACCGCATCGATGATTTTTTCGACGTTTTCCTTTTCGTTGTAGGTTGGTATTATTACGAGTTTTTCCAAAGAATGTGCATGTATCTTTACGAATTTACAATTTACAGCTCAAAAACCGATTAACATGTTTTCAACAAGCCTTTTAATTAGTCTTTAACAAAGATCTGTTTAGTATCTCAGTCAGCTTTTGCTTGGTATGCAGGCAAAAGTCTCCCTTCATCATCCAGTCATAATACTGAGGTTCAGCCTTTAATACGTCTGCCACTGCCCTGCCCTTGTGTTTGCCAAAGTTAAATACTTCCACCCCTTTATCATCGAAAATAAAACGGCGGGCCTAGTCC
>CAZDHQ010000994.1:0-1677 GCA_964505135.1 uncultured Ferruginibacter sp. | reverse complement strand
AAACTATATTTTGAGAGTGCCAAAACAGGCATGAACATTTTTATCCTTTCTTTACCCTTGCAACCTGCTGAATAATCCGTTGAACAAACTTTATAAAATTTAAAACTATGTTACCTATAATCCTGCTGGTAGATGATAATGAAGAGATCCTGGAATTCCTGCAGCGCATGTTAAACGGCAAGTACACTATTTTAAAAGCATTGGATGGAAAAGAAGCAATCGCCATTTTAGAAAAAGAAGCAGTTCAATTAGTGATTACAGATATTATGATGCCAGTGATGGACGGTTATGAATTATGCAGGCAAATCAAATCTAATTTTGAATTTTCTCACATCCCGGTAATCATGTTAACAGCAAAGAACACGCTGCAATCAAAAGTAGAAGGACTTGAACTGGGTGCTGATGCTTACATAGAAAAACCATTTTCAAAAGAACACTTAAATGCTCAAATATCAAGTTTGCTGAATAACCGGCAAATGATTCGGGAATTCTTTTCAAGCTCTCCGTTAGTAAACATTAAGAGTATTGCTCACTCAAAAGCCGATGAACGTTTTTTAGAAACATTGCATGAAACGATCTATGCCAATATTGAAGATACAGAACTGGATGTAGAGAAACTGGCAAAGATCATGAACATGAGCCGCATTACTTTGTATAGAAAGATCAAAGCAATATCAGTACTTACACCAATTGAGCTGATTAATATCACAAGACTTAAAAAGGCTGCTGAATTATTGGCAGAAGGCGACTATAAGATCTATGAAATCTCTTACATGGTAGGCTTTAGCTCCCAAAGTAATTTTGCAAGAAATTTCCAAAAGCAATTCAATATCACCCCAACAGAGTATATGAATCAAAAACTGATGGAAAGAAAAAAGAGCAGGTAATGCTAAGAGAAATTTTATACTAACCAGGTTGTTTCTATGTGAACATTACATAGTAGGATGTTGTTCATAAATCGTCCACTGCTGCAGTGCAGAGCCATCTTTTGCAGCCAGTTTAATACCGGTATCAGTGGTACCATCTTTATCAACTGGAGTAAGATATAACGATGTACCTTTTGCTTTGATTAGATAAATTCCCTTTTTTAATTCAATGAATTCATATAACTGGTTTGCTTGTGCATTCACCAATGGCTGCTGCTCCAGCTCTACTCCTTCTGATGCAGTGCCAGCCTTTGGCTGAAATGTTTTGCTGGTAAACAAATTTTTCAACTGGTACGTATTTCCCTCTACATGTTTAAAATCCCATGTCATGCATTTCCAGTTGATGGGAGAATAAGCAACTAAGGGTGTTCCATTTTTACCATTGGCATCTTTTATACGCAACAGTTTCCCTGTTTGTACATTTTTAATGGCATAAGTACCCTGTATCTGCTGGGCATATAATTCTGCTACAAATAAATTCATAGCGAAGAACAGTAATAATAGAAATATCTTTTTCATAATCTTATTTATTTAGCATGAGGTAATGAAAACTTTTGCTATCTGCTTCCACTCGATCAATTCCTGATTTTTTATTCTTCAAAAACTTAACATTTATCAGAGCCGTTTTACGATGCTTAACTGAGCTGTTAGAAAAATGCGTATGCATTACATAAGTAAGCCGATGTTTGTTATCAATAAAAAAATCTCCGTGTCCTGTCCCGTTTATACCAATATTATTTCTGCTAATGAT
>CAZDHQ010000993.1:469-1682 GCA_964505135.1 uncultured Ferruginibacter sp. | reverse complement strand
TGGCCTTGCACCGCTCCATAAGGGAGTGCTTATTAGTTTCATTACAAGCCAGCCAACCAGTATGATGCTTGTTATGATAGAAGTAGTTGACGATTCCTGGCGCTGCATGCAAAAGGTTTACTATAAAGATAAAGGCTTAGCGGGAGGAGGAAAGATAATTTCACATGTAAAAGAAAGGAAGCAAGTTTGCAAACAAAGAAAAAGTTGGGCTATTATGCAACCCTTGCAAAAAACAATTGGTCAACCCTTAAAAGCAATTTATATGAAAAAGACTAACTGGCACCTGCTAAGCCAACTGCTGGCCCTTACAGCAATTGCGATCTTCTTTACGGGTTGTTTAAAAGACCATGTAAAGCGAACCCAAACCTATACTATTTACACACCGGTGTATGCAAAAAAAGATGCGGTACTCAATAGCATCAATGGAAGTGCAACAGAAGAGATTAAGCAGGCTGGTAAGATTTATATAAAGGATAATTTTATTTACCTGAATGAAGTGAATAAAGGCATTCACATAATTGACAATAGCAATCCATCCAATCCGCAGCGGGTGGCTTTTCTTGCATTGCCTGGTAATACGGATATTGCTATCAAGGGGCACACATTGTATGCAGATATGTACAGCGACCTGGTGGCTGTTGATATTACTGATGTTCACAACACGAAGATTACTAAAACGATCGCTAACTTTTTTCCCGGCAGGTCACAGTTTTATGGTCAGCCTGTTTTTTTTAATGACATGGTGATAGTGGACTGGATAGCAAAAGATACCACAGTAGAAATAACAGACAATGTGGTGATAACACCGGATTGCAGGAACTGCTATATGGAGGCGCTTAACTCTTCAACAGGTGGATCTAAATCTTCTGCATCAACAGGCACTGCGGGCTCTATGGCAGGAATGGTTCTATTAAAAGATCATTTGTATGCCATTACTGAAATGCACAGCCTGGGAATTGTAGACATTAGCAACGAAGCCTCGCCTGTTTACGATACTACTTTCTTTGCAGGATTTGATCTGCAGACTATTTTTCCTTTTGAAGACAAAGTATTTCTGGGCTCTGCCATTGGCATGTTTATGTTTGATGTAAGCGATCCGGTTCATCCTAAATCGGTTGGTCAGTTCTCCCATGGAAGGGCCTGTGACCCTGTAATAGCTGATGGAAAATATGCTTATGTAACCTTGCATGCAGGCAGCAACTGCGGCGGCGAT
>CAZDHQ010000993.1:0-459 GCA_964505135.1 uncultured Ferruginibacter sp. | reverse complement strand
AATTGAATGTGATAGATATAACAGACATACAAAATTCAAAACTGGTA
The DNA here is from genome assembly GCA_964505135.1 of uncultured Ferruginibacter sp. Classification (GTDB taxonomy): domain Bacteria; phylum Bacteroidota; class Bacteroidia; order Chitinophagales; family Chitinophagaceae; genus Ferruginibacter. The sequence continues at coordinate 412 of CAZDHQ010000993.1, read as the reverse complement.
AAAACATACCAATTGATAAAACCAACGGGGCTTTGTAAAGATGGAGACCTCCTGTTTGTTTGTGATGGCACGGAAGTGAAACTGTACAATGCAGCTACACCTTCTAATCTAAACTTATTGCAGCAAATAAAAAGCACTGATCCTTATGATGTAATTGCAACCAATAATACAGCGATGGTGGTATGTCCTGATGGATTGTATCAATACGATTACAGTGATGTGAGTAATATTAAGCAGTTGAGTTTTTTTTCTATTAAGAATTGATGGATTGTTCAATTGCTTAATTGTTCAATTATTGATGATATCATTAGGGAAATAAAATTGTTTTACGCTGCGGCCGCTGCATCTTTCGTGAAAGTTTATTTTCACGCTGAGGCGCTGAGGCCGCAGGGTTGTTTTTTAACTTTTGTGT
>CAZDHQ010000992.1:0-1682 GCA_964505135.1 uncultured Ferruginibacter sp. | reverse complement strand
ATCATGCTAAAATATTTAAAGCTGCAATTTCGTAATTGTAAACCGAACAGTTTAAAAAAGCGCCGTTAATTGTGATAAACGAAACAACTTATCTTCTTATTGGTTGCAGAAGGGGACAAAGAAAAGTTTTGAAGAAATCAAAGCTGGGCTTATGTGATTATACATAAGCTTCGGTTAATTGCCCAATGAGTTTCTCTTTCAAAACACCCGTAATAAAGGCTGCTTTCAATGCATTTAGATTGCATTCAAAAAAATCCTGTTTTGTCCAGCCAAATGTTTGCTGCATTCGCTGGTATTCTGTGCTCATGTTTATATTCACAATGGTACGGCAATCGGTATTGATATTGAGTGAAACACCTGCTTTCTTCAATTGATCAACCGGGTGATCTTTATATTCATCGTACATAGATGTCTGTACATTACAGCTTGGGCAAATCTCCAGGTGAATTCTTGTTTCTTTTAAATGCTTTACCAGCTTTTTATCCTCTGCACTCCTGGCTCCATGACCTATGCGGCTGGGCTTAAAATGTTCCAATGTTTCCCATACACTTTCAGGCCCTGCTGCCTCGCCTGCATGTGCGGTGATGTGCAACCCTTTTTTTCTTGCATAGTTAAAAGCAGCTACATGATTGGTAATGGGGCACCCGGCTTCATCGCCGGCAATATCAAACCCGGCTACATAAGTGTCTTTGAATTGCTCCACCAGTTTTACCGTTGCCATACTTTGCTCCTCAGTATAGTGACGAAGGGTGCATAAGATTAATCTTCCCTCCACCGCTGTTTCCTGCACTGCTTTGGCAGTAGCGGCTTCTACGGCCTGTACTACTTCATAAGGCGTTAACCCTTTTTCTGTATGTAAAAAGGGAGCAAATCGAATTTCTGCATACAAAGTATTATCAGCCTTCAACTGCTTAAACACATCCTCCACTACCCATGCAAGCTGCTCTTTGGTTTGCATCAATTGGTAACCCTTTACTGCTCTTTTTAAAAAGTCAACCAGGTTCTCACATTTGGGCGGTGCAATAAATTCATTATTATATTCCTCCGGCGTAACGGATGGGTCAATTTTTTTCACTACCTCATAGCTAAGGCTGCAATCAAGATGCAGGTGTAGTTCAACTTTAGGAAGTATAGAAACATTCATTAATTGAGAATTGAAAATGGTTGCTGCTATAAAAAAGATAGAATTTCATTCATGTGAACCACCTGCTTAAAATTTGGGTGATCTACCTTGTTTTCTACATGCTCATGTGCCCATGTAGTATGATAAGGAATATGAATGCCATGTCCGCCAATAGCCAGTACAGGCAATACATCTGATTTTAAGGAATTACCCATCATTAAAAATTCTGATGGTTGTATATCTAAATGCCTGATCAGTTTTTTATAATCGGCTTCCTGTTTATCACTCATTATTTCAATGTGATGAAAATAATGCTCCAGCCCGGATTTTTTAAGTTTGCGTTCCTGGTCCAGCAGGTCGCCCTTGGTAGCTACTACCAGCCTGTATTTTCCTTTGAGTGTTTTTAAAACATCTTCCACACCTTCCAATAATTCAATTGGTTTTTGCAGCAGTTCTTTTCCGTAACCAATGCATTTTTCAATTACTTCCAGGCTAAGTGTATTGTTGGTAACTCTTAATGCTGTTTCTATCATGCTCAGCATAAAACCTTTTACACCGT
>CAZDHQ010000991.1:0-1683 GCA_964505135.1 uncultured Ferruginibacter sp. | reverse complement strand
AAATAACTTTTATTGAATAATGTTCATCATCAAAATTGAGCAGTTTATACACAAAGTTGGTATCGTTACTGTTCATCAATGCTGTAAGGTTCTGTACTGTTTTTTCATAATCCTCCCTGTTAATGGATGAAGGGAAAAGACCAGAACCTTTACTGCTATCATTTCGTGGCTGATCAGTATCTGTACTGTCATCCATCGGCAAAGCGGCGCCATGTGCAACATACTTGTACAGGTAAGCGGGAATTTTTTTCCTGAATGCCTCGTACAGTTTGGGAGAAATATACTTTGGATCAGCAGCCGTAAGCATCAGGTGCTGGCTCAATAAACGAATAGCCACTTCTTCCTGTGTTTCTCTTGATTTAACTATATTAATCAGGTTATCAAAAGCAGTATTGGTTGCAAAATAATTCACTGATTTATCCATCTCAATGGACGAACCGGACGCAATACCAGTGTACAAAACAGTGCTGGATGTATAGCTAAGCTTGGGATCCCTTGTAAGCATGATCACCATTGATGCAAGGGTCAATGGTGCAATCAGCAATATAATTTTATGCTTTAGTATTAATCGTATCAGTGCTACCAGTTTCATTTATTGTCGCTTAATACCGGGTTTTTAAATTTGAATCCCACCACCTCTTCCAGCAGTTTTTTTGCGGTGATAAAATCATACTTCGCCATTTCATATTCTGATTTTATCCTTGATGTCATGTCACTCAAGCGCACATACTCAGCAATAGGAATTACGCCATTCCTGAATTCCTTTTCCACCATTTCTGCATTCACCGTGGCGCTGCCCAGGTTCTGAGACTTGATGTTTACCAATTTTTGTTTTAGCAAAACATCCTCATACATTTTTATCACTGCCTGGCGTATTTCATTTTCCTGCGCTTCTCTTAAATACCTGGCCTGCTCCATCTCTGCCTTAGCCTGTTTGATTTGTGTCTTCCTGTTTATTACATCAAAAACCGGCATCTTTATGTAAAGACCGGCGCCATAGTTCATCTGCTTTGTGGTAACTGACTGCAGCGTGGTAGACTGGCCGTTAGTGCTGTTTAAAAAATTATCAAAAGTTCCGTAGCGGGTATCTGCCTGGAAACCCAGGTTACGCAGCCAATAGTTTTTTTGTGATGTAAGATTTTCCTTTCTTGCAGCATACTCCTGCCCACGATAAGCCACCATTGCATTGTGGCTGATAGCAGAATCCATCATCACTTCCAATGACGGGAAATCTACTTCAGCTACAGCAGCCAGGGTATCGGATACTTTTTTAATCTGCTCATTTATGCTGACTGACGATTTCCTTTGCGCTATACTGCTAGTAAAGCTGCACACTGCCATAGCCAGGGCCATCAGGTTTTTCAAATAGGTTTTCATTATCAGGGCTTTCATTTACGCAGTTTAAACAGATCCTTTTTGAAACAATGCTGGGATAGTGCGTAAAATCAGTTTTATATCATACCAGAAGGAATAGTTGTTTCCTTCAAAATGATCTGCATATTCATTATCCAGTCTTTTTCTTTCGTCTTCACTCATCTCTCCTCCCCTGCCTCTTAACTCTACCTGCCATAATCCAGTAATCCCGGCTGGTGCCAGGAAACGTTTTGATAATGTATCCACTGTTAATACCTCAGCTTCGTACACGGGTAAGGGCCGGTTCCCTACTATTGACATATCACCTTT
>CAZDHQ010000990.1:0-1684 GCA_964505135.1 uncultured Ferruginibacter sp. | reverse complement strand
AAAATTATTGGCAATAGCGCTATCTATCAACTTACGCAGGTGTACATCTGAAAAAAACTGCTGCGGCCTAAGTATTGTACTATTGGATTCAACTGAAATGTTTTCATACTTCGATGGTAGTTCAGGCTGCCGCACAGGCTGTAATTCCAGGGTTGGTTTACAACCAATGAAAATCAGCGCAGCAAATAAAATTGAGTTTATTATGTAAAATCGTCTCATTATTTCAATTATAAAGTTTCCGTAAATGGTTTTTCTTCTTTTAGCTTCTTTTTATTGAAGTGTTCCGAAATGCTTGCAAATACTACATAAAGGCCTGGTATTAAAATCACTCCTAACACAGTACCCAGCAGCATGCCGCCGGCAGCTGCCGAACCGATGGTTTTATTACCAATCTCCCCTGCACCAGATGCCATCATTAATGGAATAAGTCCAGCTATAAATGCAAATGAAGTCATGAGGATAGGACGCAACCTTAATTTAGCCGCCTCTACTGCTGCATCAAATGGCTTTTTACCTTCCCTGTGTTTCATCGCTGCAAACTCAATAATCAAAATGGCGTTCTTTCCCAAAATACCAATCAGCATGATCATGGCAATTTGAGCATAGATATTATTTTCCAGGCCCATAAGCATTAAAAAGAACAATGCCCCAAACACACCTACCGGCAAAGAGAGTATCACAGGGAACGGCAATAAAAAACTTTCATATTGAGCTGCCAACAAGAGATACACAAAAAGCAAACAGATAATGAAAATATAGATGGCCTGGTTACCGGCATTTGCCTGGTCTCTTGAAGAACCTGCCCAATCATAGCCATATCCCTTTGGCAAACTAACCTCAGCAGCTTTTTTGATAGCGGCAATTGCATCACCACTGCTGTAGCCAGGTGCTGGTTGGCCATTAATCATTGCCGAAGGATACATGTTGTAACGTGTTACCTGCTCAGGGCCATATACTTTTTCTACTGATAGAAAAGATGAAAAAGGCACCATTTCCCCCGCACTATTTTTTATGTACAACTTCATCAAGTCTTGGGGCTGCGCCCGGTATTGCGGCAATGCCTGCACCATCACCCTGTACAATTGCCCGAACCGGATAAAATTGGTTGCGTATTCACTTCCGATAAGGGTTTGCAATGTGCTCATAGCATTATCTGCTGTAATGCCTTTTTGTGCCGCCTTATCTCCGTCTATATGTAATAGATACTGTGGGAATCTTGTATTGAAAGTGGTAAACGTATTATTGATTTCAGGAACAGCATTTAAAGCAGCTACAAAAGAATCAGCAACCTGCTGCAATTTTTGCAGATCGCCGCTTCCTGTTCGGTCAAGCAATCGCAATTCAAAACCACTGGAGTTACCGTAACCCGGCACAGGCGGCGGGGTGAAAAACTCTATAGCTGCATCCCTTATGTGATTTGTCTTCTCCTCCAATTCACGAATGATTTCCGCATCGGACTGCTCTCTCTCCTTCCAGGTTTTTAAATTTATCAGGTTCATGCCATATACTGCTCCTACACCTTCTGATAACACGCTGTAACCCGATAGACCAGAGACAGAACTTACAACATCCATTTTTTGAGCAATGCGCTGTACTTCATCCACTACCTTATCTGTACGTTCCAGTGTAGCGCCCGAAGGCGAGGTAATGTTTGCATAAATTGCACCCTGGTCTTCATTTGGGA
>CAZDHQ010000989.1:0-1687 GCA_964505135.1 uncultured Ferruginibacter sp. | reverse complement strand
GCCCTGGGTTTGTTTCATACTTCCATAACGGCTTGCCATACCGGCTGCCAATACTACTAAAGTTGGTTTCATGTGTTTGTTTTTTGTTGTTTGTCACATGTAATTCGCCAATGAACATTTCGGTTGTTATCAACTTTTGTTATGGCGCATTTCATAATTTATTTGTTATTCCAATTATTGATTCGAAATTGCCGCAGCGAAAATACTGTAAACAGATAACTCACAAAAACTTTGCCTGCCGATATCCAAAATAGCGCAACCGTTTGTATAGAGAATGAACTGATATTATCAAAACAGCTCAGCGTTTCAATAGTGCGGTTCGATCAAATTCATCCAATAATTTCCGGGAACAAAATCTTTAAGCTGCATTACTTCTTGCAACACCATAAAGCCGGTAATACGCTTATCACATTTGGGGGTCCCTATTCCAACCATTTAGTTGCCACAGCATTTGCCTGTAATGAAAAAAAAATAGCCTGTATTGGCATTGTTAGAGGCGAAAAACCTGCCAGCTTTTCAAAAACGCTAAATGATTGTATTAATTATGGTATGCAATTGAAATTTTTAGACCGTACCCTTTACAACAACAAAGATTCAGCAGACTTTATCAAACAGATCAAACAAAAATACGGAATCAACATCACCATTATACCCGAAGGAGGTTATCATCCAACAGGTGCGGCAGGCGCCGCTTTAATGATGAATCACATCCCATCATCAGCCACTCATATTTGCTGCGCAAGTGGCACCGCCACTACATCCGCAGGTTTGCTTATAAAAAAACAACCGCATCAACAAATAGTAGCCATTCCGGTTTTAAAAGGCATGAATGATTTTACTGAAAGACTACAGTATCTCACCGGGCAAACATATGGCAGCAACCATCTCTTTATTGCAGATCAATATCACTTTGGCGGATATGCGAAAAAAACACCCCAACTACTTGCCTTTATGAACGAAATTTACATGCGGTTTGCAATCCCTACGGATTTTGTTTACACGGGGAAAATGTTGTTTGCTGTAATGGATCTTATCGAAAAAGACTTCTTCCCTATCGGCAGTAATATTGTTTGTTTACACACGGGAGGCCTTCAGGGAAACAGCTCTCTACCTGCAGGCACTTTAACTTTTTAAGTGTAATTTCCTCCCTTTATCTTTGCCGGGTACAACACACTACCTCTGTTACAAACAATATGAAGAAGCTGCACCAGTTGTTTTTGGTTCTTTTTATTTTGCTTTACGCAAAAGGATGGTCGCAGGATACACTTCCCGCCATTACCGTTAAAAACATCAGCAATAATATTATTGTGAGCTGGGTTAACAATTACGGAGCCAATATCACCACCATTAATATCCAGCGTTCGTATGATAGCTTAAGAGGTTTTACCACCATCGGCTCAGTGCTGGACCCCATGAGTAAAGAGAATGGATACGTGGACAATAAAGCACCCAAAAACAATTTATTTTACAGGGTTTTTATCGCCTTTGATGGTGGCAGCTATATCTTTAGTAAGTCGCATCGGCCAATACCAGATACCACAGAAGATGTGCGGCTATCTCCGGTAAAGCCCAGTGACATCACCAAGCAAAATAACGGAAGACCTTCCCCTATTCAGGCTCCTACTGTAATGGTAAAGCCTGATGTGCCACTGATTCCACCTTATGTACCAAGTCGTTTTATTTATCT
>CAZDHQ010000988.1:0-1692 GCA_964505135.1 uncultured Ferruginibacter sp. | reverse complement strand
ATATGGATAAGAATCCATCCAGGTATGCGTAGCCGTGGTATCATTAATTGGCAATAACTGGATTAGCTTTAAGCCAACCATCTTCGCCCAATCCACCAGCATTTTGATATCAGTAAATTCACCAGTACCAAAACTATTTTGTGTTCGGATACTAAACACGGGAATAGCTACACCAGCGCCTTTCCAGGACGGATAAGGCATCTGGGCAAAACCATCATGTATAATTGTTTGACGTTCGGTTCCACTGTTTCCGGCAAGCAAACGGTTATTGCCGTTTTCGTATCTAACAAATTTTTTCTTCCTGGTATCAAACACAGCATATTTATAAACTACAGGAAAATTCTCCTGCGAAAGATCTAAATGGGCTACCCACCAATTGCCTTCTCTTGACATCAGCATCGGCTTTTCCGTCTTCCAGTCGCCCATGGTTTTGCCGCTGCCCGTTATAAAAAGTGCTTCGTCATCTTTTAATAAAGGTGCTTTTACTTTAAACTCATGTGTAAATGGTACAGTGGTTTTAGTTTTTGCTAATGATTTTTTTGCAAGCAGCACTTCCTGGAATGGCTTTGTAAAAAAAGCATTCTCCACATTGCCGGCATGATTCCAGGTATCAATAAATACGAGTTCGTTAGCCGAAAATTTTTCAAAGTCAATAATGCGGTCGTTACCCCACTCCACAATTTCATTTTCACTCTCTGTTCTAAGAACATAACGATACTCTACCGGCAAAGGGTTAGTTGTTTCATTCACTTGCACCTGGGTGTACCAAAACTCTTCATTGAAGTATTGCATGGGAATTGCTTTGGCAACATCATTATTTCCAAGTGCAGTATGTGATCCGGAGAGGTGCAGGCTTTGTCCGTACTTTGTTGAAAAGCGGATATAAAAATTCAAAATCATCTGGCAATATAATTAACTGGCAATTGAAACAGCAAGTTAAGGCTGTTTAATTTAAAATGTAAAAAATACACAACAAATAGAACGCTCGACAGTACTGATTTCTTGCCTTTATTTTAGTGTAAAAACGAATAAGCTGGTTGCAAACGTTTGCAACCAGCCTTTATCAGATTTTAGGAAATAAAAAGGGAGAATTTGTTTTTACCTGATTTGCCTTATTTTTGCGAAAACTTCAGAAAAAAATGGAATCAACAAAAAAATCTACCGCTTTATACTGGATCTTGTTTTTTGCATCTGTGGCTGCATTCTTCTTTGTTTATTCAATTGGCGGTGGATATTGCTCCATGGTTCTTCCATTCGTTTGCACCTATTTCGCCAAGGCAATGAACCTGATGTAATATTTACTTCAGGCTATTAGCGATAGTGGTGAACTCAGCACCTATCAACGAAGCACCACCCACTAAACCACCATCTACATCGGGCTGACCAAATATTTCTTTTGCATTGGATGCTTTTACGCTTCCGCCATACAATATTGAAATGGTAGCGGCTATTTCGTTACCATATTTTGCCGCCAATACATTTCTTAAATGGGCATGCATTTCCTGGGCCTGTTCGCTGGTAGCAGTTTTACCGGTACCAATTGCCCAAATAGGTTCATAAGCAATTACAAAATTGGTGATCTGCTCTGCAGATAAATGGAACAAGCTTTCTTTCAATTGCTGCTCTACATATTCATTTTGTGTGCCGGCTTCTCTTATTGCTAAAGCTTCACCACAACAGAAGATGGGCTTT
>CAZDHQ010000987.1:0-1694 GCA_964505135.1 uncultured Ferruginibacter sp. | reverse complement strand
ACAAATAGAAAACGAGATTTTAATTCAGCAGCAAACACAAATGCAGCTACTAAATGTAACCGAAAGCTATTTACCCGTGCTTTTACCATTGGTAAAACTGCCTATTCTGCTTTCATCTGGTGACAGCCTGCATCCTTTACTAAATCTGCAATCACAAAACATCGCCATTGCCAATGCCGGAACTTCTGTTGCAAAAAATGAAAACAAACCAGAATTTTCCGGCAGGTTTTTCACGCAACGTTTGTGGGGTGCCGCTGATCCTTATACCGGATTTTCAGTGTCTGCGGCATTCCCGCTTTTTGGCGCATCCTCATACCGCAATAAAGTAAAAGTTGCTGAAGCAGAAGCGTCTTTACAACAAAAGCAATTTGATTACAGCAAGCAGGTATTTGGAACCAATCGTTTGCAGGCCCAAAGGGAAGTGATCAAAAACAATAATCTGCTTTCCTTTTATGAAACAACCGGGTTGAAGCAGGCAGATGAGATTATAAAAGCTGCCTCATTAGCCTATAAAGCGGGGGAGATCAGTTTTGCTGAGGTATCCCAATATTTATCGCAGGCAATTGATATTCAGAAAAACTACCTCGAAGTATTAAATGCTTTCAATCAATCCGTAATTCAATATGACTATTACATCAATCAATAAAACATCAATGATGAAGCAATTTTTAATGATAGCTTGTCTTTCTTCCTGCTTGTTCCTAATAAGTTCGTGTGGAGGAAAAGCAAAAGAAAAAGAGGAAGCCATAAAAAAAGAAGATTCCACAACAGAAAAAATACATGATGATGCGACCAGCCTGACAGCAGAACAGATCAAAACGATCGGTATTGAGTTCGGTACAATTGAGCAAAAACAATTGACCGCATCGCTCAAAACAAATGGTGTTTTGAAAGTTCCGAACCAGAATAAAGCGAGCATCAATTCTATATACAGTGGTGTAATTAAATCTTTACTGATTCAACCAGGTAATACGGTTTCAAAGGGACAAATCATTGCCACTGTTGCTAACCCTGAATTTATTCAGGTTCAAAGTGAGTTGATCGGGATGGAAGCAAAAATAATTCTGGCAGATCAGGAATACAATCGTCAAAAGGAATTAAACGCCGGTAACGCAGGCGCACTAAAAAATTTGCAAGCGGCAGAAGCAGAATTAAAAGCATTGCGTACACGCAAAGCTACTTTACAACAACAAGTAAAACTTATGGGGATTGATCCTTCTTCGCTAGCGGGCGATAAACTTATTTCTGTACTCGCAATACGAAGCCCGATAAGTGGCATTGTTAGCAATGTGATGGTTAAGATGGGTAGTTACGTTGATCTGACCACCGCTGTTGCAGAAGTGGTAGATAACAGCCAGTTGCACCTCGACCTGTTTGTGTATGAAAAAGATTTATCCAAATTGAAAAATAATCAGACAATACACTTTACCATTACCAATAATCCGGGTAAGGAATATGATGCAAAAATTTTCTCGCTAGGTTCCTCATTTGAGAACGATAGTAAAGCCGTTTCAGTTCACGCAATGGTGAGTGGCGAAAAGACAGGATTGATTGATGGTATGAATGTAACAGCCAATATTAGTTTGGATAAAGCAACACTTCCTTCTATCCCAACGGAGGCAATTGTCAGTTACCAGGGACAGGATTTCATTTTTGTCGCGGATTCGATAAGTGCAAAAGATCAATCAATGCAT
>CAZDHQ010000986.1:0-1699 GCA_964505135.1 uncultured Ferruginibacter sp. | reverse complement strand
CAGTTCATGTTCTGCCCATGCTGTTTCTAAATGTTTGGTTTCATCAATGCCAATATTTTCAAATTCTGTATTCTCTACTACATGCGCCAATTGGAAAACAATTGAAAGCGTTAATCCCATCGCAGCATTTAACAAAAAGAAACCTGCTATCCACGGGCCAATACCCCACACCATTGCAGGAATAACCATGTAAAAAGCAACGTAAAGGATTTTTGTTATCCAGAATATGAATTTATTTTTTGCAGTCATTTTCCAGGCAGTGGTAGTGTATATCATCCCAGAAAAATATTTTTTAAAATCCATAATGAATATCCAGAAGATAGTACTTAGCGCATACACCGGAATCAAATATAAATGCTGTACTTTATGTGCAGGCGCCCAGCGCTGTGTGATGCACTGGCGTATCACGGGGCTTTTGGCAATATCATCATCCAGGCCATCTACGTTGGTGTAAGTATGATGTATGACGTTGTGCTTTTGTTTCCAAAAGTAAGAGCTTGCTCCCATCGCATTGATGGTTAAACCAAGTGTATCGTTTATCCAGCCCTTTGTGCTGTAGCTGCCATGGTTGGCATCATGCATTACACTAAAACCAATAGAAGCCAATGTAAACCCAAGTGCTATGGTTAATAAAGCAGCAACTAAATATCCGGGATGTAAAAAAATAAGAGAATAATAAAGAAGTATGGCGCTACTGATTAGGATTACTGTTTTAGAGTACAGCCGCCAGTCGCCGGTTTTCTTTTTTTTATTGCTCTCGAAGTATTGATCGACAGCGGCTTTTAGGCTTTGATAAAATAAATTATTCCTGTTGTCGAATGTTAACTTAGCCATTGTGGAATATTGGAATGATTTGTTTGGAAATAGAAGCGATCGTTTAATTAATTCATTTTAAAAGGTACCATCATCTCAAATACAGGGATGGTTACTTCGAAATTTGTATTGCTGTTTAGGTTTTGCATGGTGTATGTTCCGTACATCTTACCCATTTCTGTTTTTAAATTACAACCACTGATGTATTGATATTGTGTTCCCGGATTAATTTGCGGCTGCACGCCAATAACACCCTCACCTTCTACTTCTCTAAGGCTGCCGGTTGAGTCAAAGATATGCCAGTGACGGCGAAGCAATTTTACAGGAAAACTATTATTGTTTTCAATGGTGATCCTGTAGGCAAACATAAACTCGTTATTAGTCGGGTTACTGTAATCCGGCTGGTAAAATGTTTCAACTGAAACAGTAACTCCTTCTGAAATTTTTGATACCACTTATTAAACTTAAACTAGTAAATATGCAGAAAAGATAAGCGTTTTTTCTAACAAATAAGGTTAAATGAGTTACTTAATTCTTCCTGCTGTTTATCGAATTACAATAAACTTATATCTTTTTTGATGCAGCGTATCCGTTCTTTTGCAACCACTGCAACACTTTATCCCTGTTATCTCCCTGTACCAGTATTCCTCCATCCTTAACTGATCCTCCCGTTCCGCAAAAAGCTTTCAGCTTTTTTCCCAACTCTTCCATGTCTTCATTCTTACCTACAAATCCTGTTACAAGTGTCACTGCTTTGCCTGCTCGTTGCTTTTTATCCAGTACAATTCGTAGTTTTTGAGCTGCAGGTGGCAAGGCTTCCTGTAATTCATCCTGCTCTTCTTCTAATTTAAAATTGGGATCAGTTGAATAAACCAATCCACCATTT
>CAZDHQ010000985.1:0-1701 GCA_964505135.1 uncultured Ferruginibacter sp. | reverse complement strand
TAAGCATCCATTTACCAGAAGATTCTGTGATTGCAGATAAGTTTGATGCCAATGCCAATACTGAAGTAAAACCAAGTGATGCCATTCCTGATGGCTGGATGGGCCTGGATATTGGACCAAAAGCGATTGGCATTTTCAGTGAAATCATTGGAAAATCAAAAACCATTTTATGGAATGGTCCAATGGGTGTTTTTGAAATGGAAAAGTTTCAAACAGGTACTAAGTCTGTAGCCCTGGCTGTGGCGGACGCAACAGGTAAAGGTGCATTCAGTTTAGTAGGTGGTGGCGATAGCGTTGCTGCTGTCAACAAATTTGATCTCGCAGATAAAGTTAGTTATGTAAGCACCGGCGGTGGTGCCATGCTGGAATATTTTGAAGGAAAAGTATTGCCGGGTATTGCTGCGGTGAAGGAAGGATAAAATAAAATTAAAGGAAGCTGGCTTTGCTGTCAGCTTCCTTCTCAATATCGCTTTCAACATTCTTTAATATTTTCTTGTTGAATATTGCAACGTCAGAGTATAAGTAGTAATTTACCCCGTCCAAATATCCAATTGCGAAGCCACTAACATTTTTCTCAATTAAATAAAACAAACAAATATGAAACGTACAGGAACCTTAATAATTCTTGCAATCGTAGTAATTATCGGTTTTCTTGGCTGTAATGGATACAACGGCTTGGTGAAACAGGATGAAAGCGTAAAAAAAGCCTGGAACAATGTGCAAACAGAATATCAAAACAGGAATGATCTTGTCGGAAACCTGGTTAATACTGTTAAAGGAGCAGCCAACTTTGAGCAAAAAACTTTGACAGATGTAATCAACGCCAGGGCTAAGGCTACCAGTGTAAATGTAGATGCCAACAACCTAAGCCCCGAGAATGTTGCTAAGTTTCAGCAGGCACAAGGTGAATTAAGCGGAGCATTAAGTCGTTTACTTGTAACTGTAGAACAATATCCAACTTTAAAAGCAACTGAAAATTTTACAAAATTGCAAGGCCAATTAGAAGGCATTGAAAACGGTATTAAAAATGCAAGACGAGTTTTCAATGATGAAATCAACACGTACAATACCAAAGTGAGGTCTTTCCCAATGAACATACTCGGCGGCTTGTTCGGCTTTCATGCAAAAGAAGGATTTAAAGCTGATGCTGGCGCTGAAAAAGCTCCTGAAGTAAAATTCTAAGCTTTATAAAGCATGAAGAACAAAAAATATTCAGGTTATATTATTGGAGCCGTTTTAATACTGCTTGGCATATTTGTAGTTAGCGCTTACAATAAATTAGTGTCTAAAGACGAAAAAGTAAAGCTTCAGTGGAATCAGTTGCAAAGTGCCTACCAGCGCAGGGTTGACTTGATTCCTAATTTGGTGAATGTGGTAAAAGGTCAAACAGATTTTGAAAAAAACACACTGGAGCAAATTGCTGCTGCACGTGCTAAAGCATCTGCCATAACTTATTCTGCATATGAACCTACTACAGATAAAGTAACACTTAGCAACCAGGCTCAAAACGAGCTTGCAACTGCTACCAATAATTTTATTGCTGTAGTGGAACGCTATCCAAACTTAACCGGAACTGAAGCATTTAAAGGATTACAAACACAACTGGAGGGGACTGAAAGACGCATTAAATTTTCACGTAAAGATTTTAACGATGCGGTGGCCGACTATAACAGTTCGGTGAGAAGTTTTCCAGTAAACCTG
>CAZDHQ010000984.1:0-1702 GCA_964505135.1 uncultured Ferruginibacter sp. | reverse complement strand
CAGACGAATTCAAACACCATGTAGCTACCTATGGCCCACATACCAAGTTTGGCTACAAAGATTTTATACCAATGTTCAAAGCAGAAAAATTTGACCCGGTGAAATGGGTAGACCTGTTTAAAAAAGCAGGTGCTAAATACGTAGTGCCGGTGGCAGAACACCATGATGGTTTCCAGATGTATAAAAGTGCTTTATCAAAATGGAATGCGGTAGAGATGGGACCAAAAAGAGATGTGGTGGGTGAAATAGCTGCAGAAGTAAAAAAGCAGGGATTGATTTTTGGTTTATCATCACACCGCATAGAACACTGGTTCTTTATGAATGGTGGAAGAAAATTTGAATCAGATGTATTGGATGATAAATACAATGATCTGTATGGCCCGGCAAGGGAAGAAGATGAAACACCTACGCCTGAGTTCATGAACGATTGGCTGCTGCGCAATACAGAATTGGTAAACAATTATCAACCACAACTATTCTGGTTTGACTGGTGGATTGAACAGCCTGCCATGGATCCATATCGTAAATCTTTTGCAGCATCTTATTACAATAAAGGACTGGAATGGAACAAAGGTGTGGTGATCAATTATAAAAATGTTTCCTTCCCGGATGGCGCTGCCGTGCTGGATTTGGAAAGAGGCAAACTGGCTGGTATCAGGGAAATGGCCTGGCAAACAGATGATGCCATTGGCAATAACTCCTGGGGTTACGCAGCAGGCAATACGTTTAAGGATGCCCGTTATGTCATCACCAATTTGATTGACATTGTTAGTAAGAATGGAAATTTATTATTGAACATTGGCCCAAGGCCTGATGGCACTATTACCGATGAAGAAACGGCAACTTTGCTCGGCACAGGCAAATGGCTGGACGTAAATGGTGAAGCAATCTACGGCACCAGGCCATGGAAAACTTTTGGTGAAGGCCCAACAGAATCTGCCAGCGGAAGTTTTGCCGATCAGAAAAAACCATTTACCGCACAGGACATCCGTTTCACTACAAAAGGAACAACATTATATGCTATCGCAATGGGTTTACCTGCTGCCAATACATTGATCAAAGCATTGGGAACAAAGGCTGGCAACGGGGCTATTGCATCTGTTGAAATGGTTGGTAGTTCAGAAAAAGTAGCATGGACACAGCAGGGGGATGCACTATTGATCAAGCCGTCAAAAAATTATCCGTCTGAACATGCAGTAGCGTATAAGATTAATTTTAAATAATAAGTCGCTCCAACAGTTTTATTAAAGCAAGATGATAAATAAAAAATTTTTGTTAACTACTGCCAGTTGTATACTGGCAGCTTTCTTTTTGCGTGCACAGGATACCGTTAGTATTGCTTCCTTTGGTTATGAGCCGGGCTCAAGAATCAATGCTGTGCCCTTTGTTGCAAAAGCCATTGAAGCCTGTAAAAAGAAAAACAGCTCTGTATTGGTATTTCCAAAAGGACGCTATGATTTTTGGCCGCAGTATGTAGCGGAGAAGCAATACTATGAATCAAATACAGATGTAATACCGCTGCGTAAATGCCCGATACTGCTGGAAGGCGTCAACAATTGTACAGTAGAATTTAATGGTGCAGAACTGGTCTTTCACGATAAACTGCAACCTATAACAATCGATCACTCCAATAACATACAGGTAAAAAACTGTTCCATTGACTGGGATATTCCGCTTACAGCAGAGGGACAGGTAATGGCTG
>CAZDHQ010000983.1:0-1706 GCA_964505135.1 uncultured Ferruginibacter sp. | reverse complement strand
AGATACTATTCATACACATTACAATCTCTTCAATAAAGAATTTGTTTTGATTGACACAGCAGGTATCCGCCGTAAAACAAAAGTGAATGAAGACCTGGAATTTTATTCTGTGATACGTGCCGTAAAAGCAATGGATGAAGCAGATGTTTGTATGCTGGTGTTGGATGCAGAAAAAGGTGTATCAGCACAGGACTTGAGCATTTTTGCAATGGCAGTAAAAAAAGGTAAGGGCATTGTGGTGTTGGTAAACAAATGGGATGTGATGGAAAAGCAAACCAATACCGCAAGAGATTATGAAGCGGCTCTAAAAAAGCGATTTGCGCCTTTTACCGATATACCGGTAATTTTTATTTCGGCTACAGAAAAAACAAGAATTTTCAGGGCAATAGAAGTAGCATTAGAAGTATATGAAAATCGAAAGCAACATATTCCTACATCCAAACTAAATGATGTGATGCTTAAAGCGATAGAAGCATATCATGCGCCGGTGGTAAGGGGTAATGCCGTGAAGATAAAATATGTAACACAATTACCGGTAGTAGTACCATCATTTGCATTCTTCTGTAACTACCCGGATGATATAAAAACACCTTATCGCAATTATTTGGAAAACCAGTTAAGAGCCAATTTTAAATTTACCGGTGTACCTGTAAGAGTTTTCTTTAGAAAAAAATAAACCTTGGTCAAATAATACTTGTTCATTCACCTCTTGTGATTGAATTTGTCACCCATATGCGATTTTAAGAGCTTTAAGGAAAAAAAATATTTTTATTTGGTTGCCTCCTTTTTCCAGGCTGTAGAAAATTTACGACAGCTAATAACTGGATACGGCTATGTGATACGGCAAGATAAATTTGATATTTGTGACAACAAACAAAGTATTTATTTTACTTAAACCAGGCTTACAGAAACCCTAATAGCGATGAAAATTGAGCAAAGACGATTTTCCAAATTATCTGGTTGGGAAATGACAGGAGATTGCTCCTTAAAAGCCGTTTCAACTGGGATTGTGATAATAAATGGGAGCAGTAGTTTGCTTGCTGAACCATCTGTTTTTAAGAACATTCGCCAACAGTATTCAAATCTGCCAATAATAATTAATACTGCTACCGGTAACCAAGGTCAAATTCCTGCGTTAACCGTTTCTCTTTTTCCGCTTACATTAAATACAATACAGACCACGGTAATTAATATCCCGGCAGAAGATGCAGACAGAAAAGCTGGAAAATTACTGGCAGGCTATTGCAGCCACGCAGGTGTCAAAAGTATTTTGATGCTTTCATCCGCAAGTCAAATGCTGGGTATTGAAGTAATTGAGAAGGGATGTGAACTGAATGTTCCATTTACTATTGTTGATAAAAATAATACGGAACTGATTAGCTTACTGAAAGGCATACACGAAAATGTAATTGCTGGTACCATGAGGAGTATTGCTTTTTATGAAGAGTTGCTCTCGGTAAATTTTGGAACCAACAGCGCAGGTGGTGTGTTTGAATTAGATCAGCGACTGGCAAGATCAAAGGAAAAAATATTGTTCCAGTTGCAGCCAGATCCGGGTCATTGCGATAATTGCGATAACGGAACTTTTGCTAACACATCAGTTAATACTTTAGTTTCTCCTATATGCATCCATATTCAGGATGCAACGCAGGCGGAGGAACGGAGAAAACTTTTGCAGCAGTTGGAAGAGAAAAAAAAGCAATTGA
>CAZDHQ010000982.1:0-1711 GCA_964505135.1 uncultured Ferruginibacter sp. | reverse complement strand
AATTTTTCTTTCCGATTTGCTTAAAGTATAACTAATCCATCCTGTAAGTTTCCCTGTTTTTTTCTTCAACATAAACTCTATACCATAAGCCCTGCCTTTGCCAAAAAGTAATTGTGCTTCTACGGTTTCGTTTAAAAACAAGTCAGCCCCATTTCTATAGTCTAACACATTTTCCATTTCTTTATAGTAAGCCTCAGCAGTAAATTCGTATGTGTTTAGTAAAATGTTTGCGTAATAACCTAAACTAAACTGGTTACTAGTTTGTGGTTTAATGATATTACTTGCACCGACCCATTTGTCTAAAGGACTTGAGCCATTTGAATTGGTTATTTGATGCATATATTGCGCATTGCGAGTATATGCTGCTTTGATAGATCTGTTGGCATTTAACATATAACCTATAGAAACTCTTGGCTCGAGGTTGCAATAAGTTTTCACTACAGATCCTTTGGCATAGTTAATAGTGTCTATAATATTGCCCTTTTCATCTATATGAAAAAAGTTGCCGCCACCCATAACGTTAAAAGCACTAAGCCTAGCACCAAGTGTTATGTTTACACTTTTATTAGGCTTAAATACATTACTCGCATAAATAGCATTTTCAAAAGAGTATCTTTTATCTTGAATTTTATCGTTAATGCTTGAAGTAGCATTACCTGTAATTTCTCCAGGACGAATGATATGATAAATACTGGACCATCCAAAACGTAAATTGTTTTGATTGTTGATACTGTATTGGTAATCTTGCTTCAAATTCCAATCTCTTATTTGAGAAAATATTCTAATATCGTTTGTGCCGTTTTTAACTTTAAACTCATAGTTGTAATTGCTAAATATTGCAGAAGTATTTAAAAATAGACGACTGTTAAAAAGATGATTCCAACGTAAAGTTCCGGTTCCATTTCCCCAATTGGTTTTAAATTGCTCATTAAATCCTAAAACATCTTTACCAAAATACCCACTTAAATAAAGCTTATCTTTTTTGCCCAGTTCATAGTTAAGTTTAGCATTTAAATCGTAAAAATATAATTGATTATTCTTGAATTCTTCATCTAATTTTAAAAATACATCAGCATAGGTTCTTCTGCCTGACATTAAAAAAGAAGATTTGTTCTTTTGAATAGGGCCTTCCATGTTTAGCTTTGTACTAATTAGACCCAAACTACCACTAACACTAGTATTTTGGTTGTTTCCTTCATTCATTCTTACATCCAACACACTGCTTAATCTCCCTCCGTATTGTGCTGGCATTCCTCCTTTATACACAGCAATATCTTTTATTGCATCGCTATTAAAAGTAGAAAAGAAGCCAAACAAATGAGCTGCATTGTAAATATTGGCTTCGTCTAAAATTATTTGATTTTGGTCAGTACTTCCCCCTCGTACAAAAATGCCACTATTGCCCTCGCCTGCAGCTTTTATACCTGGTAATAATTGAATAGTTTTTAATAAATCTTTTTCGCCAAAAATTACTGGAATATTTTTAGCTTCCTGCACCGATATTTTTTCAATACCCATTTGGGAGCCAGTAACAGAACGGCCAGAAGATTTGCTGCTGCTAACTGTAACACCATTTAACTCATTTGTAGCTTCTAAAAGATTTATATTTTTTTCTATATTACTTACTAAATTAATATTTAAAGTATCTGGCGTTTTGCCTAATGCACTATACACAATACGGTAGGTATCGGGTACTAAAGAAATGCTGTAA
>CAZDHQ010000981.1:0-1712 GCA_964505135.1 uncultured Ferruginibacter sp. | reverse complement strand
AGAAGTAATAAGCAGGTACGACATGCCAATCAGGTAATTTGGCTTTTGGATCATACGCTGGTTATTCACCATTTGATTAAAGGTGATGGCCTGTGTATACAATAAAGTAAAAGCGATTAAAGGATAAATAGCAGGTAGCTTAGCACCAACGCCTTCTAACTGTAGCAACAGTTGTCGAAAAAGAAATCCGTCTGTTTTTTGTGGCAGGGGCTTTACCGGGTTAATAAACATCGGCAGCTTAAGCAATATGCCATAGATCAGCAGCAGGAATGTATTTACGGGATTGTTGGCTTTGAATGTGCCTGTCACTGGTTGGCGAAATTTTTTGTGATGCAAAAATGAATAATAAATACTGCTAAACAAAATGAACTTACTAAGCTTTGTGAAAATAAAAAAGGCTCTCAAATGAAAGCCTTTCCCTGGTTTTATAAAGTTTCTTTATCAGAACGTGATTTTAGCAAAACATATTTCAGAACGATACGTGCAGGGTACTATTACCACCCTGGCACCTATCTGCTTTGCATACCTTGGCATCAGTTCATATCCCCTTTCTGTAACTTTTAATGTTGGATTTCTTTTAGAGCTGCCGCTCGGGGAGATGATATTTTCTGACAACAGCTTTTCTCTTTTTGAAATATCATTATACAAGAAGTGTATTTCGCTGCCAGTGTTAAAAATATTAAATGAGAGATAGTTGTCATTGTCATCAGCAAACTGCTGCTTATGGATAATATTACTCCACTCTGGCCTGCCGGCCTTATTAAAATTAATCACCAGCACATTATCGTAATAATAGCGCACACTCTGGTTGTAAAAACTATTAAATGGGCGGTAATAATAACCGTAAGGACTATAAAAATAATAGTCATAAGGACTAAAATAGGGTGAGCCATACAGATAATTGTACCGATTCCAGTTATTATAACCGGAGGTTTGAGATGAATAATCCTCTGCTGTGAGGAAGAATCCTCCATCTCTCTTTAGAATGATATTACGGATAAAGAAGTCATTAAAGGCATACCTGGAATTACCGGATGATTTAGCTGCAGATTTTAGATCATCATCAAATTCTGTAAATACATTGGCATGTATGCTATCTAACACTTTGTCCCAAATGCTTACCCATAGTCCCTGAATATTCCCGGTTCGTTCCTTGTAATAAAACGAAGTAAGAATATATTTTTTGTTCATGTTATCCACCTTCAATCTCACTTCATCAGCGTAATTATTGTTAAGATTAAGCTTGTGGTAAGTAAATGTATCCTGCATCACAGGTTTAAGCCCAAGCGAAATTTCATTAAAATTATCCCTGTTGTTCTTTTTAAATGCATGGGCAAAAACAAAGTTTCCTTCATTGTCCACGGCAAATTCTGATAATACTTCTTTTCTTTCATTGTAAGGAATCTGCTGCCTGCTCCGGCGTATCAATTGCAGATTGTTATCAAAGAGAATGGTCGTAAAATTCAGCTTTTCATCTTTTCGCTGAATTTTGAAAATCATGATTTTCTTCTTGTCTTCACTAAAGATAGTAGAATAAATTTTACTGTCGCCCATAAACCCAATACTGGTGGTATCCAGCTCTACGGGATCGCCGATAGCTTTTCCTTCAGCATCTACTTTCGCCGCCATACAATACACAACCCCTTTTTTCTGATGCTGGTAAATCAGGTAAAAAAAATCAGGATAGGCAACATACTCCACATTAAAAGCTT
>CAZDHQ010000980.1:0-1715 GCA_964505135.1 uncultured Ferruginibacter sp. | reverse complement strand
TGGAACAGCTCCTGATAAATTATACACCAGTATCATGGTTCATTCCAACAATGAATACTGGATGAAGGCAATGGATTCACAAAAAACTTATTATTACTGCATAGAAGCGGTAAATGAAAATGGTGTGAGTGAAAGAACTGAAGTAATGAAAGTAGAGTAATTACAGTAGGCCATGCGGTAATGTTATAAACGCCGGTTCAATAAGCATTTCAATCATATCTAACAATGATATATGTAAGCTTTTTTTAGATGAATTTTCCTATGTAAAGTACAGGGTTTTAAGTAGCTTACACCCCATATTTCGCCGATGAAAAGGATCATTTTTTTACTCCCGTTTTTATGGGCTCTGTCTGCTGCTGCTCAGCCTTTTAAAGAAGACATTGATCGTTTTAAACAGCAGGATGCTGTTGCTATGCCTGCAAAAAGTCAAATACTCTTTGTCGGTAGTTCTTCCTTTACCAAATGGACAGACGTGCAGGATTATTTTCCCAGGTATAAAATTATTAACCGCGGCTTTGGCGGCTCTACGCTGGAAGATGTAATCCGCTATGCCAATGATATTATCATTCCTTACCACGCAAAACAAATTGTGATCTATTGTGGTGAAAATGATTTGGCATCTTCAGACACCGTTACGGCTGAAATGGTTTTTGATAGATTTAAGCAACTATTCAGTATCATCAGAACTGACGATCCAAATGTAGCTGTGGCCTTTGTTTCACTCAAGCCAAGCCCAAGCCGTAAACATCTATGGGAAAAGATGCAGGCTGCCAATCAACTGGTAAAAAGTTTTCTGGCTACACAAAAAAGAACTGCTTTTATAGATGTGTACCATAAAATGTTTAATAAAGATGGAACCGTGATGCAGGATATTTTTATTGAAGACAACCTGCACATGAATGCAAAAGGATACGCCATTTGGAAGAAAGCCATTCAACCTTATTTGCTTAAATAAAGGCCGATTAAAGAAATATCGTACAAGTGTGCGACGCCTATGAAGCCAAATTAAAAAACAATTGTTGACTACATAATAAAAATAAACACCATGCTTAAAAAACTGATGTTGCTTGTTGGGGTATTCGTTTACGTTACCACGCAGGCGCAGGACGCAAAGATGAAGACCTTCATTGACGACTTAATGAAGAAGATGACTTTAGATGAAAAAATAGGACAACTGAACCTGCCGGGCAGCGGCGATATTGTTACTGGCCAGGCAAGCAATTCAGACATTGGAAAAAAAATTAAGGAAGGAAAAGTGGGCGGATTGTTTAACATCAAATCTGTTGCAAAAATTAAAGCGGTACAAAAAGTAGCCGTGGAAGAAACAAGACTGCACATACCAATGATTTTTGGTATGGATGTAATACATGGCTATGAAACAGTGTTTCCAATTCCCTTGGGCCTTAGCTGTACCTGGGATATGAAGGCTGTTGAACGCAGTGCACAGATTGCAGCAATGGAAGCAAGCGCTGATGGCATTAACTGGACATTTAGCCCAATGGTGGACCTAGCCCGTGATCCACGCTGGGGAAGGGTTTCAGAAGGCAATGGTGAAGATCCTTATTTAAGCAGCCAGATTGCAAAAGCAATGGTAAAGGGTTACCAGGGTACTGATTTAAAGAAAGATAATACCATCATATCTTGCGTAAAACACTATGCATTGTATGGGGCTGCAGAAGCAGGAAGAGATTATAATACCACGGACATGAGCCGTG
>CAZDHQ010000979.1:0-1718 GCA_964505135.1 uncultured Ferruginibacter sp. | reverse complement strand
CCTGTGGTTTTAAAATTGGTTTTGCTTTTTTCTTTGGGGGAACTGTATCAGTAGTTAAAGTTTTGTAAAACTGGCTTTGATCGTAATGCAATTTACCGTTGCGACCAAACGTTAGCAACACTACAAGAGCCATGGCTGTGGACACAGATAGAGTTTTTACCTTAACTTTGTTAATGTTGTTCATCGCAGTTGGCGGCAAAAATAAAGATATTACATCCAACAAGTTGTGAACGAAGTCTTATAAAATTTTAAACCCAAGGTAAAGGTTGTTGACATGCTGATAAAAAAACATTGTTATCCATTCGTCCTATTTTTTTTGCTTGCTTCCTTTTTTTCCTCAGCTCAAAACAAGTCGATCAAAACAATCATTGTAGATGCAGGCCATGGAGGAAAAGACTATGGCGCAGAAGGAAGGTATGAAGGCGGCCTTGGTTCAGCAGAAAAAAACGTAACACTGGCTATCAGCTTAAAGTTGGTAGCAGAATTAAAAAAAGCATTGCCCGATGTAAAGATCATTCCAACACGTACCACAGATATTTACCAATCACCGCCGGAAAAAGCAAATATTGCCAATGATAACAAAGGAGATCTTTTTCTGTGTATACATGCTGACGCAGCTAATTTAAAAACCGGCAGAAGACAAATAGGTACAAGGCAGGAAACACATTATAAGGTAACCTACAGTGGTAAAGGCAAGAAAAGAAAAAAAATATCTACGCCCCATACAGTAACCGTACCTGTGTACGAATACTACAAAATTGGCAGCCAGCGAAAAGGCACCAGCGTTTGGATATTTGCTGCCCATAAAACAAGTGCCAAGCTGGATGCACTAATGAAGGCAAACAAAGATGAGGAAGAAGGTGATATAGAAACAGGCTCTGATGATGACAGTACCTACAACAAAATAGATTTTAGCTCTCCTGAATACCGGATGATGGCCCAGGTTTATGCCAGGAGATACCAGGAAAAAAGTATTAAACTGGGTTCTTTTGTAGATGAAGAAGTGGAAAATGTTGGCCGCCCTGCATTGGGCATTAACCAACGTCAAAAAGGTATCTGGGTTTTACAGGCAACTAAAATGCCGGCAATATTGGTAGAAACCGGCTTTATCACCAACTATGATGATGAACGTTACCTGAATAGTGAAAAAGGCCAGCAGGAATTAGCTGAATGTATTACAAAGGCAGTGGTTAGATACAAAGAACAAATGGAAAGCCAGAAAAACAATGTGCCTGCCAATGCAGATGAGAAAAAAGTGCTGGAAGAAGCAAACAAACAACAAAACGACAATAATAATCCCCGTAAGAAATAAAAATCAAAGCTCACAAATGGCAATACTTGTATGTTAATAGCCCGGCATTTGCCATCACTATTTGATAATAAAAGCCAGTGAGCAAAAGAAAACATATGGATTAACCACTCTCCTGGGGCAGTTAATTACCATTCAGCTAATATTTTACAGGGTGACAACGTTAGTAGATAAATTCATAGATATTTGCTAATGATTAACCTGTGTAATACCGGAACATTTGATTTACAATAACAACTTTACAAATGACGATTTCTAACGAAACGAAGATTGGATCACTGACTGCAATAGCAATTACAATGCTGATACTGGGTGTTAATTTTTTAAAAGGAAAAAGTGTAGGCGTAACCGGCACAAAGTACTACGCAATTTTTAATGATATACAGGGACTGGCCACCAGCAATTCAGT
>CAZDHQ010000978.1:0-1722 GCA_964505135.1 uncultured Ferruginibacter sp. | reverse complement strand
TATATTCGTAACAAGTCCTTCAGCCAAATTATACTCTATGCTTTTTAACAG
Source organism: uncultured Ferruginibacter sp. (assembly GCA_964505135.1). Lineage (GTDB taxonomy): Bacteria > Bacteroidota > Bacteroidia > Chitinophagales > Chitinophagaceae > Ferruginibacter. The sequence goes on along the minus strand of CAZDHQ010000978.1, from coordinate 1,671 downwards.
CGGCTCCACTCCCCATTGCCATGCACCTCTTGTGGTATAATGTGTTTTGCCAATCCCATTCCAAAAAATATCCAATGGGTTTGTTTTGCCTTGTCTTGCATTCAGTACATCCGCTGCCAACTGGCTTTTGGAAGAATCTTTATGCACTTCCAGCAAACTGTCTTTTATAGTGTAATCCGTTATCTCTTCTTTTTCCAATGGCATGGGCCTGATGGTGTCCCAATAATTTTTTGGCTTTTTGTTTACATCCGGTTCATACTTCATGATCACATTGTCAAAATACTTTTTGGGTAAAGCAGGTGCCAGGTTATAATTGGAATACACATTTACAAAATTGCCTGCTGCATCAATACCCAGTTGACTAAAAGTAAAATGTATTAACTGGTTCTTTACCCGCCATATACTATCGTTTACGGGTACATGAAATTGGGTAATCTGAAGACTATCTACAATTTCCAGTTGAGAATATTTGGTGAGTACCAAATCAACACTGTGTATACGCCAGTCATTTTCTGTAATATTGATCACACCTGAAAATAATGGCTCATATTTTCTTTTTGGAATCACTTTGATGGCATTCACTTCTTTTCCATCTTCCCAAAAACTACCCATGTATTTGTAACGGTAAAAATTCAATGCGCCATCTGCAATGGGTGATATAAAACCACGTGGATTTAATTTTTGTGTAAAGAGTGTTACATTATTTTGATACAGCGAAATAAAGGTGGGAAATGTAAAACCAAAACCATCGCTGCCGCTTACCCGGCTGCTTTTTACATCCAGCTTAAATTTATCAGGCTTCTGTGATGCAATGGAGGCAATGGATTCAGAGAGATAAATAATGCCTGCACCCGTTGTGTCAAGTCCCATGTCTTCTCTGTCCTGCTCAGGAATCCTTTGCCCAAGAATGGCTTTGGGCAATCGCCTCAGCTTGATCATATCTTTGGTGTACAGGTCACAGGTAAAAGCATCTACTTCTTTATTATACACCGGCCGCATCCTTATAGCATTGCGAATGATTTGATAGGCCGGGTCTTCCGCATTGCTTCTTACTACCACCTCCTTCAATTCAAGCTTTTGTTCTTTTAAAAAGAAAGCCAGCTCTTCATCACTGTCTTTAATGGTTATTTGCTTTTCCTGTGTAGCATAGCCAATATGCTGGCATACTACCGTGTAAGTACCCGGCTGTACAGTAATGGAGTACTTAGCCCTGTTATTAGCGCTGGCACCAATGGTAGTGCCTTTAATAGTTACTGAGGAATAAGGCAGTAGGTCACCTTTTTCATTGAATACGATACCAACTATTTTTTGAGCAGCAGCAAACCATGGAGTGAGTAAAAAAATAACAGGTAGTAGCTTTCTCATATAAGTTGTATCCGGTAAAAATAACAGCGATAATGTTAGTGAAAATTTAAAGCTGTAAAACTATCAACTAACCTTTTCTTTTCTGATAAAACTTCCGGTTAAAGAAGCCATACCGGCAACTATTGCGCCAACCAGTGCGGTGAGCAGTACCAGCATTTCAGGACTATCTGTTTTCAATATTACTACCGACATTTTATGTGCCAATAAGTTTTCATTATTACTGCTGATATACCAGGCCAGTGCACCCCATAATAAAAACAAAGCAATAAAGCCGGCAAAGAAAGCCTTCAATGGTTTTAACGGAAT
>CAZDHQ010000977.1:0-1731 GCA_964505135.1 uncultured Ferruginibacter sp. | reverse complement strand
CCAAATCTACCTTCTTTCGAGGTAAATCGCTATCGTTCAATTGCTGTAACTAAAGTCATAAATAGATACGGCATACTTGACAGTGTCGTCCATTTTGATAAGGGCAGCAAGATATCGACTGCTAATGCAGTTTATGATGGAGAAACAGGTGATGTAATATTATCGAGGACACAAAATGAATTTGACGACCAAATTTATTCTTTCAATTATCCAGCGTATTGGGCTTACTCAGGTATGGAAGGAGCATACGAAAATATTGGAGCAAGATTTCAAAATGTGACTTTTCTAAATGGAAAGATGAATAGAAACAATAATGGTCAAAATGAAAATGACATAAAAAAATATTTTGAAAGTGGGGATGAGTTACTTTTTTACGGTCGACTGAAAAAGTCCAAAGGTAACCGTCTTTGTCAGGAAGAAGACTTTAACGATGCCTCATTTTATAACACAGTTACAAAAATCTGGGCTGTTGATTTGGCAAAGTCAGGTCTTGGTTCTACAGGGATTTTCTTTATTGATAAAGATGGTGTTCCAATAACAGGTCGTGCCTCAATGATAAAAATTATAAGATCTGGCAAACGCAATCTTCAGTCAAGGTCTGTAGGTTCAATAATTTCCCTTAAAAGCCCAATCAAGGTTATAAATGGTGTTACAAAGTTAGTATTGGATTCTACTATTGATGTTATCAATGCTAACATAGTTAAATACAAAGACTTATGGAAAGTGGATAGTAGTTCTTATAGAAAGGATACAACAGTTACATCATTAACCTATATGGGGCCTGGATGCAACAGTGACGAAACCATAACAATAAATGCTGCGGAAACCTATGCAGTTTATAACAAGCGAAAAGCAGGGTGGTTTAAATCAAGAAAATGGTATGGTTGGAATGACAACCCCTATTTTGAAGCATTCGCAAATACGAACGGTTGTCAAAATCATTCTGATGAGAATATGAAAACCTGGCTTCGTTTTGATCTTAGCACTATCCCTCAAAATGCCATTATCAGTTCGGCTACACTTGAGCTGAACGGAACAGATAAAGACCATCCTCAATTTTTCAATCGCAATCAAACAACCAATGGAAGTGGAGTTCTTTCGTCTAATGCTTCAAAGATTTATAGAACTAAGAAAACCTGGATTGGCCATTACTTAAGCACTGTTTCTCCTTGGATACAAGAAATTTTAATGAAGCGGTACTATGACTACACTGTAAATGGTCCCGGCGAGATTGATACTGCTGGTCAGATATCAATTCCCCCTTCTATTAAAAATGTAAATGAATACAAAGGAGGTAGCTATGATGCGACTGTTATGGTAAGAAACATGTTAAGTAACTACTACAATTCAGGCAGGAAAAATTTGCCTGCCATGACAATGGATATGCCTTGGCCAGGAGAATGTAGTTCCACGGGAGGAAGCTGGATGAAGTTTGGGTTTTTAGGTGGTACATGTGGTACCAATACCAAAACTGGAAGCTATTACAAGAACGCTATAACAAATGACTGCAAGCCAAAACTTAAAATTTGTTTAATCAAACCTTGCACTAACGGTAGCATTCCGGTTTATCTGACATCTCCGGTAGCAGGTTATTATTGTACACAACCAAAAGATACATTTGTTTGCAAACCCAATATCAATGATACCTCAACTAATCCATACCGATGGGGTATGTGGGGTAATTGGCAAGTAGATAAAGCCTATTCATATTATAATTTTAGAAAAGACAGC
>CAZDHQ010000976.1:0-1739 GCA_964505135.1 uncultured Ferruginibacter sp. | reverse complement strand
CACCCTGTGTTACCTTGTAGCTCCAGTGAGATTTTTCTTCATTTACTTCGTCAAAACGACGACCCATAAAACGTTTTACACTCATAATGGTGTTATGAGGATTGGTAATGGCCTGGCGCTTTGCCGGGTCACCTACTTTACGTTCACCGTTCTTTAAAAAGGCAACGATAGAAGGCGTGGTACGGCGGCCCTCATCGTTTGCAATAACCACAGGCTCGTTACCTTCCATTACGGCAACGCAACTGTTGGTTGTTCCTAAGTCTATACCGATGATCTTTCCCATGATTTAACTTTATTTTGTTTCTATGTATTAGTCAATGATTGTGCCATCCAAAACAGGAGTGAAAAATTGGCAGAATTGCCGTGAATAACAAGACAAGCTGTAGGATTTAGACCTGTTTTTTCACCCTGAAAGTGAAATATTGCTGGGTAAAAAAACTAATGGTGACCACAATAACAGTCACGATTACCTGGGCAACTACCGGGTAAATATGAAGAAAGAGTACAAAGAAATTCAGGAGAATATAATTGATGCTAAAGCTGGATAAAAAAGCAAGGAAATACCGAAAGAGCTGAATTCTGCCCCGGAGATTAGATGCAGTAAACACTACATATTTATTTAAAAGGAAGCCCATTGCAAATACAGCAACGGAAGAACAGGTTAAAGCAAAACTATGAACCTTGAATGCTGCTACATTTGACTTCATCATTAAAACCGCATCCTTTCCTTCTGCACTGTCTACTATATCGAATACAATAAAACCAAGATCAATTTTCTGCTGAGCAGCCACCAAATGATAGACACCGGTAAAAAGCAGGAACCCAAACACCATATTAAAACCTCCGCAGGCCGCATACCTGAAGGTTTGTATAGGCATCAGCTTTTTAAAAGGCGGGTAAAAGAAATCGATTATGGAGGTGAGTGTTTGTTTCATCAAACCTAAGCAACCTTGCTTGAAAAAATGAATGGCCGGTGATTCCGGCCATTTTATTATCAAAAATTTATTTTAGAACATACCTAAAACCAAGACCAAATCTTGCGCCTGTAAAACCTCCATTGTTTCCAAAATCAATTATTGGGCGCCAGTCAAAAGATATGGCCAGCGGAGCATCGCCAATTTTGTAATCCAGGCCTGCCATTGGACGGAGATAAAATCTTGTTGCGCCAGTGTATAATGCAAGTGAACCTCCACCACCTAAATACCAATCGAGGTTACCAGCATTGGGTATACTTTTCTGATAGTTATAAAAAGCCTGCAAAAATGTTACATGACTACCAAACAGCACTTCACCTTTAATTGCTTCGTTTTGGTTAAAGAAATGTTTGATGGAAGGCCCTGCCAGTGATGAGCCATCTCCAAAATCAATACCCAAACCTATTGCTGTTTTATAGCTTTGAGCGTTAGCACTAAATACATTTAATAACAAAATTGAAAATGCTGAAACGATAATTTTTTTCATGTCTTTATTTTTTTGTTTTTGTTCACAATGGGGTATATAATTACAAATTGCTTCAACGGCCAAATTAAGGAAATATTTTCCAGGGATTAATTATACATTTCTTCTTTTAACTCTTTCACTCGTTTATCGTCGATGTATTCATCGTAAGTCATTAAACGATCAATAATTCCTTTAGGTGTTAACTCAATAATACGATTGGTAACGGTATGCATAAACTGGTGGTCATGCGTTGCAATCAAGACAATACCAGGAAAACTTATACAGCCATCGTTGAATGC
>CAZDHQ010000975.1:0-1744 GCA_964505135.1 uncultured Ferruginibacter sp. | reverse complement strand
GTTTAGCTGGTTTGCTAAAATGAACAACAGCTTCAAACTGCCTAAAAGTTTCTCCATTCAATTGAGCGGCGATTACCAGGCAAAGACATTAGTGCAGCCCAATGGTGGTGGTGGCGGTGGCCGTGGTGGTGGCCCTATGTTTGGAGGATTTAATACGCCTTCGGCACAAGGTTATATCAAACCATATTACGGTGTAGATATTGCCATCAGGAAAGATTTCCTGAAAAATAATGCCGCTTCATTAACACTGCAGGTAAATGATATTTTCAGAACAAGACTGAATACAATTGTATCATCTTCGTCTTTCTTTGACCAGGAAGTAATGCGCAGGCGTGATCCGCAGGTATTCAGGTTAAACTTTAACTGGCGCTTTGGTAAGATGGATGTATCCTTATTTAAGCGCAAGAATTTGAAAGGGGAAATGGAAAACATGCAGAACATGCAGCAGGGTGCTAACTAAAAAAATAATGATCAAAATAAAAATGCCCCGGTTTTAAACTGGGGCATTTTTTTAAGCTCTTTGTTTTGCTGGTGCTTTTCTCTTGGCTCCCTTTAGCGCTGTATCTATCGCCTTACTAATTTCTGCGTAAGAAACTTTTCCTTCATACCGCACACCATTAATAAAGAAAGTAGGAACATCCTTCACTCCACGGTCAATACCTTCTTTCAAATCACCCTGTACCTGCCAACCATAGGTTGAGTTAACCAGGTCATCCAAAAATTTCTTGTTTTGAACACCTGCTTCTTTACTTAACAACTTAAGGCTTGTAGTGCCCAGGTTATGGCGGTTAGCAAAAAGAATATTGTGCATTTCCCAAAACTTACCGTCCTGGGCGGTTGCCACCGCAGCCTCACCTGCTTTTAATGCACGCTGGTGAATTTTAGTAAGGGGAAAATGACGAAAGTTAAACCTCACTTTTCCATCATACTCTTCTAAAATTTGCTTTACTACTTCGTTTGCTTTGGCGCAGGCTTCACTTTCATACTCTCCGAACTCCTCCAATGTTATCGGAGCATTTACATCCCCCACAAATACATCTTTGGGTTCAATAATTGGCGCCACGTCTTTTTTAAATGCCATGATTCTTCTTCTTTTTGGTACCTGTTGACTTACACAGTTTGCACAGGAACTGGTTAAAATAATCGCCGGATATGTATTTATTAGCGAACCAATATATAACAACCCGTTTTTGAAATTGGTTGAAGGTAATGTTTTTTAGTTCCTCTCAGCATCCATTTACACATTTTTACCGATAACGCAAGCTGAAGTGTTGAAAATCAGTGACTAAAAAAATTACAAAAGTTGATAATTAACCAAGACTTAACCAGTTCCTGCTCCGCTTATACCTTTTCTGCAGGCACCTCGTTTCTAAATACCACTACTCCGTCAAAAACGTCCACGAGCACTGGTTTGGTCTTGTCTATATCGCCAGCCAATATACGTTTGCTCAACTGGTTTACTATTTCCTTTTGGATCAACCGCTTTAACGGCCTTGCCCCAAATTGAGTATCGTAACCGTTTTCGGCTAAATAATCTACCGCATAGTCACTAAACTCTAGCTGTATACCTGACTGAGCTACCATTTCTTTCAATTGCTCCAGTTGTATTTTAATGATACCCCTGATCTCTTTTTGCATCAGCGGCTGGAACATAATTACCTCATCAATCCTGTTTAAAAATTCCGGCCTGATGGTTTGGCGCAACAGGTTCATCACTTCCACTTTTGTTCTTTCCACTACTTCT
>CAZDHQ010000974.1:0-1745 GCA_964505135.1 uncultured Ferruginibacter sp. | reverse complement strand
CAATTGCCCAATCAAACAGCTGCATTTAAAGCAAGGGCAAAAATGGTTTTGAAACAGCTTGAAAAGCTATAGCATCTCTTTTATAGGTGGCTATACTTTTGAATGGTACCATCAGCGGCTATCACACCACGGTATAAGATGAGCTGCCCATCCACAAACTCGAAGAAAATTTTATCGTTGTAATAAAGATTAGTGCGTTGTTCATTCACAAAGAAATCCATTACCCGGTTCGTTTGCAGGCAGGTATCTGTTCCAATATAATACCTGCCACTGTCAACTAATTTGTGATCAGCATATGCTTCAAATGTAGAATCAGTAAATCTCCAAATATTGCCATTCCCAGGATTAAAATTTGGATTGCAACCCGGTACCTGGCAACCTATTAAGGTTCTTAACTCCCAATCGCCCTGCAGGCTATTGTAAGAAAAGCTGCTCTCTTTTTTAAGGCTGACAGTTTGCTTTGTACAACTTGAGTAACCAAGTATTACGATAGCCAAATAGGCAAAGGCAATTATCGTTTTCATATTAACTGTTTTGATGCTTGACAGCAGTTCTCTAAAAACAGTTGCATTCACTTTATTGGCTTTATAATCACACAAAGCGTTTACTCCTAACTGTTACACCTGATCCCTGCGCTACAAAAACGGAAGTAGGTTCAAGATGATGCAAAACTTTAAAAGGATCTCCATACAATTGATCAAAAGCACAATCTATCTGGTAGCTTTTAACAGGGTACACATTCCATCTTGGATGCTCTACTCCATACTCACAGGTTACCAGGTTGCTGTGTTTTGAATAGCCCCAGTAATGCTCTGCAATAAACTCTTCTTCACTATCTTCCTTCATCGCTATGGCTGTATTGCTGATGGTAGCTTCTAATTTGTTCCAATGATTTTGGTAAAACCAATGATAGCCTAACCGTGTTTCATTGTCTGTTTGCTTAATAAAGTTGCTCATTTTCATCGTACAATATTTTTCATTGTAAAATGTATTGGCAACAAAACTGATGGCAGGTTTTGGGACAATTTCTTTTATGAATGTTACGCCTCTCTTCCACACGCCATTGTCATTATAGCGTACATAAAACCGCAGGTTTACTTCTTCAAAATTTACATGATAGGGAACCTTTATACCTGCTAACCTGGTTTCTGCAAACATAAAACCTACCAGGCTTACATAAGTGTTTCCGTTAAATGTATCCAGTTCGGTTTTATTAGGTAAATACGGCAAGAGTATTGTTGGATCCACTACATAGTTAGCCATGATGAGGTTCCGCCACTCTGCTGTTAGAAACTTTCTCTTCATTTTTTTGCTTTAATGGTATGGGTAAGTTGCCTTTCTCCCTGTAAAATGCTTTAAATATTAAACGTAAGTTTTGATCATAAGTAAAGTAATTATATAGCCAGTTACTGAAAACAAAGAACCTGTTCTTAACTCCCAATATCAGCATTAAGTGGAGGCTCATCCAAACCAGCCATGCAGTAAAACCACCGAAATGTAGCTTTGGTTTAGGAATATCTACCACGGCAAGGTTTCTGCCCACAGTTGCCATGCTGCCTTTGTCATAGTAAGAAAAATCCTGGAAGTTTTCCTCCCCACTCTTCATCTCTATCCTGCAGAGGTTTTCTGCCAGGATATCTGCCTGCTGTATAGCAACAGATGCCACCTGCGGATGTCCCTTTGGCCAATTAGGTTCTTCCATGTAGGCCACATCACCCAGTGCATAAATATCATTGTAACCCAGC
>CAZDHQ010000973.1:0-1758 GCA_964505135.1 uncultured Ferruginibacter sp. | reverse complement strand
TGTTAAAATCAGCAGGAACACTTTTGCTTTAGCTGTTCCTAACGCTACCATCATTCCTATTTCTTTGGTTCTTTCCAATACTGACATCAGCATGGTATTGAGTATTCCAAATGCCAGTGCCATTAAAATAATCAGTATAATAATGTATGAATATTGATCCACCGTTTTTACCATCAAATCTGTTTCGGGAGAAATATCTTTATAAGATTCTACCAACAGTAAGGGGTATTCGCTTTTCAGCTGTTGCTGTTTCTCATCCAGGTCATCATCGTTATTCAGCAGGATAGCAATTTCATGGAAGCTATTACCGGTTAGCAGCAGTTGGTTTAATGTGTTGATGGGAACATACACATTCATTTCATCCAGTGGCGCATTACCAGATTGATAAATACCAATTACACGAAAAGCGGAAGCGACTAAATTATCCGAAGTATCTGTGAAAGTAAGAACCAGCTTGCTGCCTGTTTTCAACTTCATTTTATCAGCCAGTTTTTTACCCAGAAGAATTTCATTTTTAAGGCTGTCTCTAAACCCCTGCCCCGCAATTATTTTTTGCTTCAGTTTAGAAACGTTGTATTCAGCCTCCGGCAATACACCATTGATCTGGACACCAGCACTGCCTGTAGGGGTGCTTAACATGCCATGTACAATACTTCTTGGCACAGCCAGTTTTATTCCCGGTAATGATTGAATCTTCTTTAATAAGGTATCTCCTCCCGGCAGCAGGTATGCAGGATGATTGTCTTCTTTAAATGCAGGATTGTGTATTTGCAAATGCGCCACTTCTGCATCTATAACTGTTCTTACACGGCTTTTCATCATTCCCTTATATAGCGCTAACACGGCAACTCCTGCAAGCATGCCAATAGCAACAGAAAGCATAATTACAATGCTTCTTCCTTTATTGCGCCAGATATTACGCCATGCCATTAAAAAAATCATTGCTAATCGTTTTATTTTTTCATTGCGGTAACGGGTTTTAGCTGTAATATTTTTATTGCCGGATAAAGTGACAATCCAACCCCAATCAGGAAAACAATAAATGCCTGGTGTAAAAAAATAGCACTGTCTGTTGATGTTGGAAATACAGCTTCAAAGCCAAACCGTTCATAAGCTTTCGCTGTTTCGCCGCCCAGGCGAATGGGATACCTGCTTAAGTAATAAACTACCGGCACACTTGCTAATACGCCCGCAAAACAACCTATCAAAAGGGTGAGCATTGATTCAGTAGCAAATAATAAAACAAGCTTTATTTTTTTCATCCCGATTGCCACCAGCATACCTATTTCAAATTTTCTTTCAAGCATCATAATCAGGAGTGTACTAAAAATGCCGAAACAAATTAATAAGTAAAGCACACCCTGCACCACTTTAATATTGTTAGAGTCAGTAGTAATATGTTGCCTGATATCTGGCAACATCGTTTCCCAGGTTAATACTTCATATTCTTTCCCAATAGATTTTTGAATACCAGCAGCAGTTGCAGCCGGGTCTTTTTCTGTTTTTACGGAAAGGATATAAGAAGTAATCATACCTTCTGCACTAAACAGTTCCTGTGCTGCCGCCAGGGGCATGTACAATATTTTGTCGTTTAATTGTGGCGAGCCAAATTTTAGAATGCCTTTAATAGGATATTTCCCGGCTGCAGTGGCCCCATGATAACCCTGCCCTATTAAATAAATTGTATCTCCCGGAGTTAGTTTCAATTGCCTGGCCAGCCCCTGTGAAAGAAGAACAGCATTATCCCTTTTTTCGAGA
>CAZDHQ010000972.1:0-1779 GCA_964505135.1 uncultured Ferruginibacter sp. | reverse complement strand
TTTTCACTCTTGTCCCACAATTTTTGAAATAACAAAACAAGAATACCACCAATTACGCCACTTCCTATTGAAATTAAAAGTTCACTCATAAAATAATGCTGACAAGTAAATTTATGTTATTATACGTAACTGTTAAAAAGTAATAACTATAAACATAAGCCTTTGAATCATCTTCGCTTAAATAAAGCTCCACACTGGTATACCGCCCAAGTGAGTGACACAACGATGCCGCCACAAAGCTCCTTCGCTGGTCCTAAAAAAATTAACCCCAACTTTCGCCGGGGTTAATCGCTTATTATTAAACGTAACAAATATTAGCTGACCAATTCTTCATGCTTCATGTGTGCTTCTGTTAGCTTGCGCTGGACATCGTATGGCACGGGTGAGTAAGAATCAAAACGCATGTCGAACCTGGCACGGCCTTGTGTGAGGCTGCGGAGGGAGCTGCTGTATTGATGCATCTGCGCCAGTGGTACCTTGGCTGTGATCTTCTGGAAATGGCCTTCGGCATCTATGCCTTCTACCACACCCATCCGTGTTTGCAGGTCGCCCATTACAGCGCCTACCATTTCATCAGGACAAAGCACTTCTACCGTATAAATGGGTTCCAGCAATTGAGGATCGGCTTCCATAAATGCCTGGCGGAATGCCTGCAGCCCTGCAATCTTGAAGGAGATATCATTGCTGTCTACATCATGCATCTTGCCGTCGTAAACACTTACCCGAATGTCACGTGCATAGCAACCGGTGAGTGGGCCGTTTTGCATTTTCTCCATCACCCCTTTTAGAATAGAGGGAAGAAAGCGGGCATCTATCGCACCACCTACAATGCAGTTGCAGAACACGAGCTTGCCGCCCCAGTCAAGGTCAAACTCTTCTTTGTTGCGGAGGTTGAGACCATCTGGATTGGGCATGCCTTCGTACCAGGGTTCAATACGCATGTACACTTCAGCAAACTGGCCGGCGCCACCGCTTTGTTTTTTGTGGCGGTAGTTGCTTTCGGCACGACGGCTGATGGTTTCACGGTAAGGAATTTTTGGTTTGTCAAACTTTACATCCAGTTTGTGTATGTGTTCAATTTTCCATTGCAATACTTTTAGGTGCAGCTCACCCTGGCAATGCAGCAGTGTTTGTTTTAACTCTGGTGATACTTCAAATTTTACGGTGGCATCCTCTTCCTGCAATGTGTGCAATGCCTGCGCTAATTTTTCTTCGTCGCCTTTATTGGTAGCGCTGATGGCAACAGTAAGATTGGGATGAGGGAATTGAATGGGCTCCAGTTCAAGGTTGGCGCCTTTTTCATGGAGGGTATTGTTTACATGGGTGCTTTTTAATTTGATGGTGGCACCGATATCGCCTGCGGTTAGTTCCTGCACGGGCACCCGGTTGTGGCCTTCCAGCAAAAACAGTTGATTGAATTTTTCTGTGACACCGGTGTTTTCATTCACTAACTCTGCACCTACTTTAATGGTACCGCTGTACACTTTAAACAAACTGAGCTCACCAATATGCGGTTCAATGATGGTTTTGAAAATAAAAATGCAGGCGGGGCCGTTGGTATCGCATTTTAGTTCCTTGCCGCTCTTGGTTTTTTGTGCAGGCATTTCTGTTGGTGCCGGCGCTACATAATCTATAAAGCTCATGATGCGGCCGCTGCCCATGTTCTTTTCTGCAGATGCACAGAACAGCGGGAAGATATCATGCTTGATCATGGAGGCATGCAGACCGGCTTTCATTTCTTCTTCGGTGAGTTCGCCCTGGTCAAAATATTTTTCCATT
>CAZDHQ010000971.1:0-1780 GCA_964505135.1 uncultured Ferruginibacter sp. | reverse complement strand
GCCAGTGAGTATGCAAATTTGTTGTTTATTTCTTCTAAGGCACTGGCAAAAATCACAAAATCGCATTTTAATAAAACGATTTCCAGCCTGATCAATGAGAGGATAATAATCGAGGCAAAAAGAGAATTGTATCTGACAAATAAAACGGTGAAAGAGATTGCTTATGAGTTAGGATATGAAGATGAATATTATTTTAGCCGTTTTTTTAAAATAAATGCGGATGTATCTCCCCAGGCTTATCGAGCCACAGTTGGTTTTGGAAAAGGGGGAGCCCAAGGGTAGAAATAATTAGCCGTTAGAGCAATGTATAGTTCACGATTGCCTATTTGATGGCAATTATTACTGGCATCTCAATAAGGGCTCCTTTACCAATAGGTTGTACGCATTGCCCAATAGCCTGCGGACGATTTTACAATAAATGTTACCCGGTGATGTTCGAACGAAAACCAAAATAGTGCTGCAGAAATTTGAGTGAGGGGAACAGCATATCTGCATAATAACTATAAGCAGCCCGTCAGCAAGCTTTACTCGGAGATATTTTCGGCTCTTTTTATTTTTGTCTTCCAGAGGTTCTTTTAAGTGTTAAGGGGCCGTGAATTTGTAAAATAGGGTAAATTCCCTATTTCTTTCATCGGAATAGTTCTTCTTTTTGCAATACGCTTATAAGCAATCGGGTTCGTTAATATAAATGTGTATTATACGATAACGTTTGGCCTCAAGTTAAGAATCAATTGTTGCGTGAGGCATTTCGCCCAGGTTGTATATTATAGGTGTATCATTTATTAAAAAGTAGGCTAATGAGAAATCGGGTGATTTTCCGAATGGGTGTAGTTGCAATAGTATTTCAATGCATGGTGGCGTGTAAGAAACAGGTTTACTATATTGACCAGTCTGGGCACGCATCTGCCAAAATGCAGGCAAATAGAAAAGTGCGGTATATTCTCTACGGTGACCAGTCTGTTTTGGGGTCAGATAGCAGCATGGTTACATTCACGCTGCACATGGCAAACAGACAAAACCGTATTCTCTGGGATTCGACATTGCCTGCAATGCGCGTAAAAGACGTGCCTTCTAAATTCAATCCAAAAAGAAAAAAAAAAGAAGTTCCTGATAATGATACTTCAGTATTAAAAGTAGGGTTTATATATATACTGGAGAATATTGGTACATCCAATCATGTAGATACATTTGGTATCGGTACAAGACTTAAATATCTGGAATTCAATTTCCGATAGAATTCTGAACATCTTCACCTACTATGCTGGCTTTGCTTTTAGTAAGAATGGAGTTATCACAATACGAAAATGCTGGTTTTGTATATTCTGAGCTGTTGGTGCGCAAGATGACTGGCTTTGCACCTGTGGGATACTTAACTAGTTGATCTGTTGTAGAATTCCAAGTTTAACCGCTTCGGCTACAGCTTTGTTTCGTGAGTTAACGTCCAGTTTAAATAGGATTGAAGAAATGTGGTGATCAACTGTTTTAGCTGATATAAATAGAGAGGAAGCAATTTCTTTATTTTGCCTCCCTGTTTGTAATAATTGCAGAACTTCAATTTCTCTATTAGTGAGATGAGCAGGGTTGCTTATTGTACTAGCTCTTTTGCCCCTTGGAATTCTGCGAATACCTGCAGCCCGTACTATTTTTTTTGCTTTTTCAAAGATGGCAGTCGCGCCCATCTCTTGTAGTTCCATCAATCCCTTTTTTTTATTTTCTTCATCCCCATCTAATAGTGTAATGGCTTTTTCATAGGGGCAGCCCAGTTCATCCCAGAAAATAA
>CAZDHQ010000970.1:0-1785 GCA_964505135.1 uncultured Ferruginibacter sp. | reverse complement strand
ATGAAGCGGTAAAAGCAACAAAGCCTGAAGCGGTGCTTGGATTTGGCAGCATCTTCCAGCATTTGTCCATTGTGGAATATTGTGCTCCAAAAGGAATCCATGTGATGGTAGAAAAACCATTGGCTGTAAACAATGAGCATGCTTCTAAAATGCTTACGCTTGCAAAGAAGTACAATATACAGTTACTGACCAATTATGAAACTACCTGGTATGGCAGCAATGAAAAAGCTTACCAGCTGCTCAATGATAACCAAACGGTGGGGGATATACGAAAAATTGTTTTTCACACTGGTCACCAGGGGCCAGTAGAGATTGGTTGCAGCAAAGAATTTTTAAGCTGGTTGACTGATCCTGTTCAAAATGGAGCAGGGGCATTGAATGACTTTGGATGCTATGGTGCTGACATTGCCACCTGGTTGTTAAAAGGCGAAACACCAGTATCTGTTACGGCGGTTACACAGCACATAAAACCGGCTGTTTATCCCAAAGTGGAAGATGAAGCCACCATCATTGTTGTGTATAAGAAAGCACAGGTAATTATACAGGCATCCTGGAACTGGCCTTATGGAAGAAAAGATATGGAAGTATATGGCGTGAAAGGATATGTATTTTGTAAAGATGGTAGCAACATGTTAGTGAGGGAAGATGAAAAGAAAGAACCAATTCCTTTAAAGGCGGATGCATTGCCTGCTGATAGAAATGATCCTTTTATTTACTTCAAAAATGTGATTAGGGGTAAGATAAAAATGAATGACTTTGATTTGTCTGCACCTGCCACCAATGAAATGGTAGTAAAGATTTTGGCTGCTGCAAAACAATCTGCCGCAACCGGCAAAACGGTTTTCTTTAGCAAGTAAGCCTATATAGAAATATCATGTAATTCCGGTTCAGTTATCAATTTTGCGAGTTCGGCGCATTTTGCTTTTAAGGTATTAGTTGGATTGTTACTATTGTATCAACTAATAATTCTTATGCCACAACTGGTTGAAAAAAACAAAAGAATACTGCTGTTGGTAGTATCTGTTATCATCTGCATATTGGTAGGCTTGCTAACGATGAAATGATTGTATTAATGGGAGGGACTCACCAACGAAGTCTTTACCATCTGTTTTCTAAAACTATTAGCCTTGTCAAATAAGGTTGGATCCGTCTGCAATACCTTTGCCTTTAGTTCGGGCCTTACATCAAAAAAATTGGCCAGCGCAATGGTGCTGTCTTTTTCCTTGCTGTTAATGTCTATCGCTTTTTTTATTAAAATTTCATGATCCTGGTCGTCAAATGATACATCATATTTGCTGATATCCGGATGATTCACTTCCCTGTTCAGGCTAATTACATTAAATCCAGTAGCTGAATTATATACACAGATCCATTTGGGAGGTTTCGCTGTTCCCTGCGTAGCAATGCAACGCTTGATCAGTTCGAAGCTTCCGTCCGGATTGTTGCTGGTAGTGCCATCATCGTAAAAAAATCGGGTATCTGCCTTACCGGGCTGTACCACGCCTTTTACGTGCCAATCAATAACTGGATTGGAAGAGGCGGCTACCTGTGCATTTAAACTTTTAATCGCATTGTCCTTATCTGCCAGTTGCTTGTTCAGGTCTTCAATGGTTTTCTTTTGCCCGCTGTTCATAATGCTGTACTGTAGGGTAAGCCCCACTATCACCAATAAAAAATAGCCGGCAAAAGCACCCTTTAATTTTAAGCTTAATCCTTTGTATGGGCCACTGATATTGGTGTCATCCACTTTGCCTGCCGGTAAAAATTTATAAATGATATAGGCTG
>CAZDHQ010000969.1:0-1811 GCA_964505135.1 uncultured Ferruginibacter sp. | reverse complement strand
TGTTCATGCCTGTTTCGGCACTCTCAAAATACAGTTTGCCATTGTGTAGTTCAGTTAAAGATCTTGCCAGCGCTAAGCCAAGCCCGGTACCTTGTTTTTTTACTACATCTTTTATCCGGTAAAACGGTTCAAAGATTTTTTCTCTCATTTCATCAGGTATCACTGCACCATCATTTTCAAATCGAATAATTACCCTGTTATTGTTTAAATCGATGGTCATTACCACACTCACTTTTTTATGTGCATATTTTACAGCATTACTAATGAGATTGCTAAAGATTTTTTGTAATGCATCCTCATCTGCATAACCTATCACATCACTGGATGGCATATCAAGTTGATAATCGAGGTTTCTCTTTTTCGCAAGCGTTAAGAAATTCAGGTGATTTTCCCTGAGCAATTCACTGATATTTAATCTGACAAAATCAAGACTAAAGCCTTTTGTTTCAATTTTTCTAAAATCCATTATTTGAGAAACCAGTTCTATCAACCTGTTAGTGTTTCTGTCCATCGTAGCCACATCTTCTTTTATACCGGCTACATCATCTACTTTTTCCAGCAGGTTATCAACCGGACCTTTGATCAACGTCAAGGGTGTTTTGATTTCATGCGCCAGGTTAGTAAAGAAATCTATCTTAGCTTCATAAATTTCTTTTTCTTTTTTATCTTCTACTATTATCAGGTAGCTTCTCAATAAATAATAAATCAGTGCAAGCAAAACGATAATATAAATCGTGTAAGCCCAACCGGTAGCCCACCAGGGCGGCAGGATTATTATCATCAGTGTCTTTTCAGCACTTGTCCATTGTCCATTGCGTGCAACTTTTAAGCGAAAGGTGTAAGTGCCGGGTAACAAATTGGTAAAATAAATTTTCCGGTTTGTTTTAATAGCCGTCCATTCCTTATCAAGTCCTTCCATTATATAACTGTAAGTAGTCATCTCAGGTGAGATAAAACTGAGTGCTGCAAAATCAATACTAAAGGATGATTTATCATAGGGTAAACTGATTTCATTGGTATATAGAATAGATTGTTTTAACAAAGTATCATTTTTACCGATTAACGCTTCCTTATTCTGCACCTGGAAGCCGGTAATAAACAGAGGTGTTTGTGGTGTAACCTTTTTAAGATTGCCAGGCTCAAAAGAGATCATTCCCTTTGTGCTTCCAAAATACATTTTGCCGGTGCTGTCTTTATACCCAGAGTTATAGTTAAATTGGTCGTTTAGTAATCCATTGTCCTTTGTGTAAATGGTTATAGTCTCTGTTAATGGATAAAAATCAACAAGTCCTCTTGAAGTAGTAACCCATAGATGCTGTTTATCATCTTCCAGGATTTTAAAAATAAAATTGCTGGGCATTCCTTCCTTAGTGGTATAAGAAGTAAATTTTTTTCTTTCTTTATCCAATTTTACCAGGCCGCCACCTTCAGTTGCAATCCAAAGATTATAATTGCTGTCTTCATACAGTGCATTGATAATATTGTTGGGCAAGCTGTTTTTATTGCCAGGCTCATTATGAAAGTATCCATGTTTGCCCGTGGCCGGATGGTAGAAGAAGATACCACTGCCATGCGAACCCGCCCAAATGGTATTGGTGTGATCTTCTGTAAGTGCTGCCACAAAAACATTTGGATCCACTTCTTTCACTACTTCGAATCCATCTACCTGTGGCAGGTATTTAAACAGCGAACCAGCAGAGCCGGTGTAGATATCACCTGATTTTGTTTTCAGCATTGTTACTACAAAATTGTGCTGGATATCATATTTGCCCGGCCCTGCGTTATAATGTTTTTTTACTTTACCTGTTTTA
>CAZDHQ010000968.1:0-1819 GCA_964505135.1 uncultured Ferruginibacter sp. | reverse complement strand
AGCTCATATCGCCGTATTGCGGAATACCAAAATTGATATAAGGATTCCATAAAGGCAATTGCCCTGCATGCAGGCTTTCGCTGATGAAAAATTTGGGTGGAAAATAATTGGTAAAAGCATCGTTCTTTAAAAAGAACAACATAGAAGAAATGGGCAGGTAGGCCACAAAAACGATCAGTACAAATACAAAAGCAGTTTTTATAAAAGACCATCTTGAACTTGCTTCAGCTTGCATGAATTAAAAGTACAGTATTTGAAAATTATAAGTTGAATTGGAATGCAGAAACTGTTGAATACCTTAATCCATATTTACTTTTTCATTCACTAAATACAGCGGACGATGTTTGGTCTCATTGAACAGGCTTGCGATGTATTCGCCCAGCAGCCCGATGGCGAGCAACTGTGTACCACCCAAAAACATGACTGCAATAATAAGTGAAGTCCAGCCAGGAACTGTCTTTCCCTGGAAGTGTGCAATCAATGCATAAATACCAAATGCAAAAGCAATAAATGAAATAATGCTGCCAATCAAAAGGGAAAGCCTGAGTGGTTTAAAACTGAATGAGGTGGTGCCTTTTAATGCCAGTCTCAGCATTTTTCCAAATGAATATTTTGTTTTGCCATACTTCCTTGCAGGCGCATCAAAATCAATCGTAGTGGTTTTAAATCCAATCCAGCTAAAAATACCTCTAAGGAAAAGCTCCCTTTCTTTAAACTGTAACAGGCTGTTCAATACTTTTCTATTAAAAGCTTTAAAGTCTGCCACGTTAGGTTCAATCCTGGTATCCGAAATAAAGTTGATAAAGGAATAAAAGACACCTGCAGTTGCTTTCTTTACTGCGCCAATATTTTCTGTACTGTTTCTTCTTGTCTGCACTAAATCAAAACCCTGGTTTAATTTTTCAAGCAATACCGGTATTAATGAAGGTGGATGTTGCAGGTCGCCATCCATGATGATGATTTGATCGCCTGCTGCATGTTCCATTCCAGCCATCAAAGCATTTTGATGACCAAAATTACGGCTGAGGGAAATGCACTTGTACTGGTTGTTCTGCCCGGCAATATTTTTAATGGCTTGTAATGTTTCATCCGTGCTTCCATCGTCTACAAAAATTACTTCAAACGGCGGCTTACAAAATTGATTGAGCTCACCGCAGAGTGCTGCGATGTTTTCTGCTTCGTTGTAAACAGGTATGATAATGCTTAGCAAGGTTGATTGTTTATTGCAGTGGTGTAAAATAAAAGCATTTTGGCAATATTAGCCTTTTAATTGTACCAGCCGCTGCACATACTTACCAATCATGTCAAACTCAATGTTTACTTTATCTCCCGGCATTAATTGGTTAATACTTGTGTGTTCAAAAGTGTAAGGGATGATGGCAACAGTAAAGCCAGTGTTGGTTACATTAAATATGGTAAGGCTGGTTCCATTTAAAGAGATAGATCCTTTTTCAATAATGAGCCCTGCAAATTGTGGGTCCATTTCAAAACTAAATTCCCAACTGCCGTCTTTTTCAATGCGTTTGGTACAGGTTGCAGTTGTGTCTACGTGTCCCTGTACAATATGCCCGTCCAGCCGACCATTCATTTGCATGCATCGCTCCAGGTTAATTTGGGTTTCTTCTTTCCAACCGCCGAGATTGGTTTTTATAATCGTTTCGTCAATGGCGGTTACCCGGTGCATTCCGTCTTTTACTTCTTCCACAGTGAGGCAAACACCACTATGGGCTACACTCTGGTCAATGGATAGTTCCGAAGAAATGGGGGAGGATATCCAAAATGTTTTATTTGAGCCCTGCTGAATGATCTTTTTTACTGT
>CAZDHQ010000967.1:0-1820 GCA_964505135.1 uncultured Ferruginibacter sp. | reverse complement strand
TCAGAAAGAAAGAAAACTGAAAAGGAATTGAAAGCTAGCCAGGAACTCTGGCAGTTTGCGTTGGAAGGCGCCGGTGATGGTGTATGGCAATTTGATTTTCTCACCAAGGATATATTGTTTTCTAAACAATTTAAGGCCATGCTTGGCTATGATGATGAATGTTTCAAAAACACCACCAGGGAATGGTTTAGCAAAATACATGAAGAAGACCGGCAGGCAGTTATCAATACCAGCAAGGCATACACAAAAAAGCAAATCACTTCTCACCAGCTGGAATACCGCATGCGGCATAGAGATGGTCACTATATATGGGTACTGGATCGTGGCCGCCTGTTTAAATCAGATGGGATAAATAATGAGCGTATCATTGGTACCAATACAGATATCACAGAGATGAAGAAAGCAGAGGAAGAGTATCGAAGGATATCGTTTGTAGCAAGTGCTAACGAAAACGGCGTAGTGTTTACAGATGCGCTGGGAAAAATATCATGGGCCAATGAAGGGTTTAAAAAAATGACGCTGTATACTGCAGAGGATGTGAAAGATAAAACTCCGATTGAACTTTGCGGAGGCCCTATGAGCGACAAAACTGTGATGACTGAGATGGTGAGAAATTTTTGGGAAGGTAAATCTTTTATGGTGGAGCTTATCCACTACAGGAAAGACGGCAGTTGGTTTTGGGGTCGTACTAAAGGCCAACCAGTAACGGACATTCACGGAAAGGTGGTTTTATATTTTGCGATTATAGAAGATATCTCTAAAGAAAAAGCGTCTCAAAAAAAGTTAAAGGAGTACGAACAGCGGTTAAAGATTGCGTTATCAAACGTGGGCGATAACTATTGGGAACACAATTTTACAACAGGTAAAACCTATTTTTCCAACGCTGACAATAGTATACTTGGTTACGCTATCGATGATGTAACTGATGAAGCAAAGCTTTGGTGGAGCCATGTGCACCCGGATGACAAAAAGATGCTGGAAGACAATGATGCAAAATATACTGCAGGGCTACTGGATCACCACGAAAACGAATATCGCATTTTTCATAAAGACGGTACGGTTCGCTGGATATTAGACAGGGGAGTGGTAACCGAAAAAAATGAAGACGGCCTGCCAATAAAAATCATTGGAACACATATTGACATCACAAAGCAAAAAGAACTGGAGCTTG
Organism: uncultured Ferruginibacter sp.; assembly: GCA_964505135.1. Taxonomy (GTDB): domain Bacteria; phylum Bacteroidota; class Bacteroidia; order Chitinophagales; family Chitinophagaceae; genus Ferruginibacter. The sequence goes on along the minus strand of CAZDHQ010000967.1, from coordinate 649 downwards.
AATTATCAAGAAGAGCAGACCAGTTTAAATCTCTTTCTGAAAACATCCCGGGCGTGATATATGAGTATGAGTTTTGCTCTGACGGCGATGAGAAACTTAGATATGTGAGCCCGGCAATGAATGAAATATTTGGTGTAGCGCCTGATAAATTCCAATTATTCGAAAAATATATTCACCATGATGATAAAAAAGATTTTTTTGAAAAACGACAGCAATCCAGGCAAACACTGCAGCCATTTTATGCAGAAGCTAGACTGGCGTTACCCCGCAGGCCATTGATTTGGTTTTCAGTTACTTTTTCTTTCTCTTATTACACACCTGAAGGCAATGCTGTATTTACGGGCTTCCTGCTAAATATTACTGAAAGAAAAAATGCAGACCAGGCCCTAAAAATAAATGAAGAAAAGTACCGTAATATAATTGCTAATATGAACCTTGGCTTGCTGGAAGTAGATAATGATGAAATCATTCGTTCCTGCAACCAAAGTTTCTGCTTAATGAGCGGCTATACCAAAGAGGAGTTAATTGGAAAGCAAGCAAGCAAATTATTTGTGACAGGCGATCAACAAGACTTGATGAAGTCTAAAAATGACAGCCGCAGGAGAGGCATAGTAGATGCTTATGAAATTTCCGTAAGAAACAAGAATGG
>CAZDHQ010000966.1:0-1820 GCA_964505135.1 uncultured Ferruginibacter sp. | reverse complement strand
TAGCTTACCATTCTCACGGGGATGTCTTTTAAGGCAGAAAATAGCCTCGTCATAATAGAATCTGTGGTATTGATCTCATTACCCACAATACAAACAATGGTTTGATTGGTATCAATTTCCACGGTTCCAAATGGCTCCAGTTCTTTAATGATAGCGGGTAAATTGGTATCCGTATCAATCGTTAAAGAAACAGCTACTTCAGAAGTAGTGATCATGTCAATTGGTGTACGATACTTTTCAAATACTTCAAATATCTTTCTTAAGAAACCATAAGCCAGTAACATGCGGCTGCTCTTGATATTGATGGCTGTAATGCCATCTTTTGCAGCTACTGCTTTTACGCCGGCGCTGCCAGCCTGTTCAGTAATCAAAGTTCCTTTGGCTGTAGGCTGCATCGTGTTGAGCAATTTTACCGGCACTTTGTATAATTGTGCTGGCCAGATACTGGCAGGGTGTAAAATCTTTGCACCAAAATAAGCCAGCTCGGCAGCTTCTTCAAAACTCAATTGCTCAATAGCAACTGTTTTGCTTACCACTCTTGGGTCATTATTATGCATGCCGTCAATATCTGTCCATATTTCACAGGCAGTCGCATTGATTGCTGCGGCTATCAATGATGCGCTGTAGTCACTACCGCCTCTTTTTAAATTATCCACTTCACCTTTTGAGTTCCGGCTGATATATCCTTGTGTGATGAATAATTTTTTATCCTGGTGCTTCTGGAGTAACTGTGTAAGCTTTGCTTTAATACTTCCAATTTGAGGCTCATCATAATCATCTATCGTCATAAAGTCAAGCGCAGGCAGCAACGCATGATCAATACCAGCTTCTTCGAGGTAAACGCAAAACAGTTTTGTACTTAATAATTCACCTTGTGCAAGAATGTCTTTGTTAAGTGCTTCACTAAAAGATATCCTTGTAATGATGTTTAAAAATTCAAAATGCTCATTAACAATGGCAGTAGTTTTTTCCAGTGCGGCCGGTGTTTTTACCAGTTGAGAACAAAAACTCCTGTAGTGTGCTTCCAGGGTAGCTATTTGCTGTTTGGCTCCATCTCGGTCAGCTTTTGCAAGTGAATTGCTGATCTCCACCAGCGAATTGGTGGTGCCACTTAATGCTGATAACACTACAATTTTGCTTTCATCATCAGCAGTAATCAGTCTTGCTACTTCATGCATTCTTTCTGGCTTGCCTACGCTGGTGCCGCCAAACTTCATTACTTTCATTGCTAAAAAATTTTGAGGTGCAAAAATATCCGATGGCAAAGGTTTTTCCAAAAGAATGTAAAGGCCCGTCAGGAGTCCAGTTTTGGCAGATTTAATTTAGTTGCCAGTTCATTTAAGTCGTTTACTACAGGAGGTAGCAATTCAATTCCATTTTGCAATCTTTCTTTTTCTATTGTTCTTTCCGGGTCACCGGGAATAATCACTTTTTCAAATCCATCTGCAGGCATGGCATTTTTGAACCGTTTGATCCATTGATCCATATGCTGTTTAAAATCTGAAGCAGGTCTGAAAGCATCAATGCGCATGGCGCCAAAAAAATGCCCGATACCTTCACCCGGCATATTTTCCGGCATGGGCACATATGCAGGGAACGGCGGTACCCAGGGACCATAATTGGCACCGCTCAATACTGCAGAAAAAATATCTACGATAGAACCAAGCATATAACCCTTGTGGCTGCCATGTTCTTTGTCGCCTCCAAGCGGTAATAATGCTCCACCTTTTTTTAGTATGTTGGCATCATTGGTTGCAGCACCGTCTTTCGTTTGCACCCAACCGTTAGGCGCATCCATATTTTTTCTTTGCAAAATTTCC
>CAZDHQ010000965.1:0-1823 GCA_964505135.1 uncultured Ferruginibacter sp. | reverse complement strand
AACATTCAACTACTATTATAGTTTTCCAAGAATCACAATCCATTTTTGCAACATCTCTTTCATCACAGCGATTGTAGCCTTATCGGGTGCATGGTATTTTGTCTCCAGGCTTCCAAATGATATTTCTTCCCGCTGCAAAGTAGTAAATGTTTTAGCTACCGTTCTTAGCATGGGAGCCACCGTTCGGTTAATTATTATTTTATCCACTACAAGCAACCGAACCAGTAAACTTAGCTTAGCTACAGAAAGTGTTGTGTTAATTTTATTTTCTGCATCGGTATTGTTGCCAATAACAGATTGTATAAAATGACCAGCCTCACAATACTTGATTTCTTCCTCAATCCATGTGCTTACCTGTTCCTTTAATGAAGGCATATCTTCATCAAAGCAATAATTTATTCTGGCTGGCAATTGATTGATAGTTTTCAGTTCTGTTCTCAGCGCATTTATTTTATCGGCTTTAGATTGAAATTCCGTTACCAGTTCAACGAGCCTGTCAAATTCGTAAATAACAAAAGAAGAACAGTTGAAATTGAAATAGTATAGTAGGTTTTTCAATGATGTATCAGTTGGATTCTTTTCTTTTAGCAATTGAGCTAACAAATCTTTTTCATAAAAGAATGTTTTATAACTGTAGTGTTTTCTGTTCATCCATTCCGCTTCAGAAAAATGATTGTTTAGCATTAGAATCAACGATGGGTTAATGCCCGATGAATGGTTTATACTATCTATGAAGTTTTCTCCCAGCCGTGCAATTTCATGTTTGTAGATATTAATGAGGAAGGCAGGTATTCTTTCATTTTTATCGAAGTAGTTTCCAAAAAATTCCTGAATGAAATGAATTGTGTTTAACAGCACTTGAGTAAAGGTCAGCAACGATTCCTTTTCAGGCAATGATGGATATTTTTCTGTAGCTGATGAAACATTGTCGAGCAATCTGGTTACCATTAGTTGTACCATACGGATGAATTGCTCTTTATCTCTTGTGCCCGACCTGCCAATCATTTCATCCAGAATCAGGCGTTGTATATTTTCAGATAAATTGCCATGCTGTGCCAATAGGGCTGAGAGATTAATAGCAGCAGGTTTTTCTGCAAAAGTTTCTTCAAGTTCTAAAATACGGCTTAATGAATTACTCCATTCCTGAAGTAAATCGGTGGCAGAGGTATATTTCAAATTATTAGCTTCCTTTACTGCAAGGCCATTCTCTCTTTTAGACATAATAATTGATTTAGCTATTGTACACCTAATCAATTATCAAATCATAAACCTTTTTCATACGCATATCTTACTATTTCCCTACTTAAAAATGACTATTTAAGGCAAAAACCACCGCATACGCATTTCATACCATATCCAGCTTACGGCTGAGTTCCAAACGATTAGACACCTGTGCTTTTTCAAATATATTTTGCACATGCTTGGCAACTGTTCTTTCGGCTATAAATAATATCTCGGCAATTTGTTTATGCGAATAGCCTTTGTACACCAGCAGAGCAATTTCAATTTCCCTTGTTGTAAAACTGAAGCGTTTACAGTTTTGCGCCAACCTGTCTTCACGGCTAAGTTTCTCCAGTTCCTGGGTCCGCTTATTTACCTCTTCCTGCAATTGTTCATTCCATTTTAATAGTTTTTCTTCGGAAATAATCAACCGTTCATGTTCATCTTTTAATCGTCCGATGTGTTGTTTTAATTGCAATGCCAAAAGCAAAAGAAAACCGGTGTTTGTGGTGGTTGCTTCTACAGACTGGCCTAAATTAAAGTAATCAATAACAGGCAAGCCAACCCATGGAGTAAGGCTAAGGAAAAGTACAGCTATTTCT
>CAZDHQ010000964.1:0-1827 GCA_964505135.1 uncultured Ferruginibacter sp. | reverse complement strand
ATCAATGCCTGGTACTCTAATGCAGGTAATGTAAACATACCTGGCTATAATACGTTTGTTCCTTCTGTTTTTTTGTCCAAAAAGATTGGGGAAAAACAAACCGTGAAACTGAGTGTGTCAAGAAGAATTAATCGCCCTGAATACGATGACCTGAACCCTTTTGTAAACACCAATGATCCTAAAAACCTGTATACTGGTAATCCTTACCTGAAGCCGGAGATTGGTTACCGGTATGAAGTCGGCTACGTCAGGGATCTTGGTAAGCAGGGTTCTTTGTCAGTGAATTTATTTCACCGCATCAGCAATAATGATATTCAACCTTATATCCGTTATTATCCATCGTACACAGTGGGTGACTCTGTTTATACTAATGTATCTGTAAGCAGCAGGGAAAACATTGGCAGGGAAGAAAATACCGGCATTAATATTTTTGCCGATGTACATTTTAATGCCAAGCTCAACATCAGGGGAAATGCGTTTTTATTTTACCGCCACATCATCAACGCAATTGATGTGGGTGCCACCAGCAATAGTTTCAACTATCGTTTTAACCTGAACACTACTTATCAAATCAACAATACTTTGGTAGCCGAGCTTTTTGGCAATTTCAATGGTCCAAGAAATGAAGCACAGGGACGTTATCCTTCTTTTACTTCTTACACATTTGCGATGCGCAAGCAGTTCTGGAATAAGAAGGGAAGCCTTGCTCTTACTGCATCCAACCCATTTAAAGAAAACCTGGTGCAGAAGACCCTTTTGAGAGGCCCCAACTTTACAGTGAATGGTGAACGGCAGATTCCTTTCCGTTCTATTGGTATCAATTTCACCTGGAAGTTTGGTAAGCTGGAGTTTAAGAATGATAGAAGTGAGGGAGAAAATAGTAATGTGGCGCCGGTGCAGTAGGAAAAAAGTACTTTCATTATTTCTTAGTCTATCTCTATCTCTTGATCAAATATTTTCTTTGCACACTATGGTGCAAAGAAAATATTGATGCTTATTTGCTTCCAGTTCCTATTTCTGATTTTCTACTTTGGCGATCCAATCAGCATAATTTGTTCTTCCTGAAAAATAGGCTTTCCCCGGAACCAATGTGTTTTCTTCCAGGATAGCACCAGAGTAGGGTGCTTCTTTTTGAGTGATTATTTCAATTGTTTTTTGGGTGATGGTTGCATACGTTTTAATCCACTCATTCATATGAAATTTTTGAGGCCCGGCAATTTCAAGCGTTGAAAGTGCAGGATTTGCAGTAACAATGGAAGCAAGGAATGCAGCTACCTCAGCACTTGCGATGGGCTGGATATACGCATCAGAAAGATAGGCCTTGTTGCCCTTTGTACTCATGCCAAGTATACCGCCGGCAAATTCAAAAAACTGTGTTGCATGCACAATCGTATATGGAATGCCGGATGCTTTAATCAAATCTTCCTGTACTTGTTTTGCCCTAAAATAGCCACTGCCTTGCAGCTTTTGAGTGCCTACCACGGAGAGTGCAATATGGTGTTTTACGTTTGCCTCTTTTTCAGCCGCCATTAAATTTTCATTGGAGGTTTTAAAAAAGTGCATTACTGCGTCAGTTTCAAAAGAAGGGGAGTTGGATACATCCACTACCACCTTGGCTTTTTCTAATGCTTTGGCTAACCCTTCGCCTGTAAGTGTATTTACGCCTGTGTTGGGAGACGCTACCACCACTTCATGCTGGTCTTTTAAAAGATGGGTGAGCTGGCTACCAATAAGGCCGGTACCGCCGATGATTACTATTTTCATTGCTGTAAATTTTGTAAGGCAAAGTTGAAAATGGTAATGCCGGGAAAACTTAAACTGGTTTAA
>CAZDHQ010000963.1:0-1836 GCA_964505135.1 uncultured Ferruginibacter sp. | reverse complement strand
AAAAACGTGACCATTATAACCAAGTCCGCTTAAACCCATTGGCGAAGGGCTATTGCTGCTTCCTTCCCTAACAAATGAATAAAGATGATAGATCATACTGTGTACATCCTGCTGGGCTTGTGCAACCTCTCCCGACACGTCGGGACCTGCGGCTTCAATAACAATATCACTCTTCCACAATTCATTCCATGCTTTGTTGTGCATTTCTATCAGCCGGTCTCTTCCCTGCAGCTTCGCAAAAATGGTAAGCCGCTCTGCTTCATTTAACGGGTCATCATGGTGAGCCGATGTAATAGATGAGCCAACAATCGAATAACGATATGTTTCACCTGCATTGATATTGCGGCTGAATTTTACCAGGTGCATATTGTTATCCCACATTTCATGAATTACCCTTGGTTCACTGCCATGCTGTTCCGGAAAAATAAAAGCATTGCTGGCACACATCAGCAATTTACCTGTAGGGCTTTTCGCAGAGGATGTTAACAAACTAATGGTGGTATGCGGACGATCAATTTCATTGTAATAATTCTGTACGTCTTTTAATGCATCTGGCGCTTCCATTACACTTGCCCCTGTAATACCAATGTTTTTCTTTGCAGTGATACTAATGTCCATCAACACAGAATAAGGCAATTGCCTGAGCGCATAATAGGTGTATGAAATAGTGGCCACATCCTTATAATCAAACGAAGTAGTAAAGCTTGCATGCTGCATATCCAGTTCCTGCTTCATATTGCTGGCGTCTGCATTGCCCAGTCTTCTGCCATCAATTTCCAGGTACATATTCAGCAGGTTGAAGCTTTTTAAAAAATTACTCACCCGGCCACGTCCATACAAATCATAGGCACCTGCTAACACCACATCTTTTACCTTGAATACTTCTGCACTGCTTACTACACCTATTTGTCCATTGGCTACCGTGATTCCGTAATAGTTGGAAGGATTAATTTGGTTGGCGGTAATGCGCCAGGGGTTCTGGGCACATACAAAAGACAGGTTACATACAATGCAAACGATAACGGTTGATAAACGGATTTTCCTTTTCATATAGCTAAATAAGTAGGCTACGAAATTACAGCATTATCAGGCTGAAATCCTTTTCAACAGAAAGTAAATGAGCAGTTGTGAATTTTACTTAAGCAACTCAATTTAATAGATTTTCTTACCAGGAAAAACGATTAGTTTGCGTTTTAATTTGCATGAAATATGAAAAGGAAATTTATCTACACGTTTGCTGTTTTAGTGCTGGCTTTAATTATTGTTACTTTACTATTACCCTCGACAAAAACGTACACTGTCACAGAAAATATATCCTGCAGCAAAAGTGTAGTCAACAGGCTTATGACAAATAAAAATAAATGGCAGCAATGGTGGCCTGGTCAAAAGCTTGCTGAAAAAAAATTTCCTTTCGATAACTGCGAGTATCATCTCGATAAATTATTTTTTAACAACGCCCTGCTTACCATCAGCCACCAGGCTGATTCTGCGAAAGCTAATCTTATTGTATCTGATATCGATTCGGGGCATACACATCTTGAGCTGGTAGTGTCTCTACCTGAAGTAAATGGGATCGAAAAACTGACAAGCTTCTTTTCAAAAAATCCGTTTAAAGAAAATGTGACTGCATTTCTCAAAAGTGTTAAAGCATCGTTTGAAAACGAGGAAATTGTTTATGGTATGAGGGTGCAACAGGAAAAAGTAAAGGACTCTGCATTGATAAGCCTTAAACAACAATTTGATCACTATCCATCAACCAGCGAGATTTACAGCATGATCAGCCAAATCAAAAACTTTGTTGCATCTAAAAATGGTAAAGAGTCTAATCCTCCAATG
>CAZDHQ010000962.1:0-1838 GCA_964505135.1 uncultured Ferruginibacter sp. | reverse complement strand
AATAGCCGCTACAGCACGGGTTATCTTACGGGTTACGAATGTTTCCCCTCTCAGCGGACTTTCATGATTGAATAAAATACCATTGCATGCATACATTCCATAAGCTTCCCTGTAATTAACAGTAATCCAATAAGCGTATAGCTTGGCAACTGCATAAGGGCTACGGGGATAGAAAGGGGTAGTCTCGCTTTGAGGAACGGCCTGTACTAAACCATACAATTCAGATGTGCTTGCCTGGTAAATACGGGTCTTCTTTTCCAGCCCCAGAATTCTCATTGCTTCAAGTAAACGTAATGTTCCTATTCCGTCAGCATTGGCCGTATATTCCGGTTCATCAAAACTTACTTTTACATGGCTCATGGCAGCCAGGTTGTAAATTTCATCGGGTTGTGTTTCCTGTATAATGCGTATCAGGTTGGTACTGTCCGTCATATCACCATAATGCAGTTGAAAGCGAACATTTTTTTCGTGAGGATCCTGGTAGAGATGATCAATTCTTTGGGTGTTGATTAAAGACGACCTTCTTTTAATACCATGAACTTTGTAACCTTTCTCTAACAATAGATCTGCAAGATATGCTCCATCCTGTCCTGTAATACCTGTAATAAGCGCTGTTTTAGCCATTTGTTTTTATACTTTTGAGTGCGCTAATTTACGTGTTTGCTTAAAAAATCCTGGTAAGCCAGTTTAATTCCTTCTTCCAAAGATGTTTTAAATTTCCATCCCAGCTTATTCAATTTGGTTACATCCATTAATTTTCGTGGAGTACCATCTGGTTTGGAGGAATCAAAAACTATTTTTCCTTCAAAGCCTACAATCTCTTTAATCAAATTAACCAGCTCAATAATAGATAAGTCTTGACCGGTGCCAACATTTATTGGCTGTGGGTCGTTGTAATTAGCCATCAAAAAGATACATGCTTCGGCAAGGTCATCTGCATATAAAAATTCTCTCTTCGGTGTTCCTGTGCCCCACACCGTCATATCTGCTGCACCGTTTTGTTTTGCCTCATGCATTTTGCGAAGTATAGCAGGTAGTACATGAGAATTGCCCAAATCATAATTATCTCCAATACCATATAAATTGGTAGGCATTACACTAATAAAGTTACAGTTATACTGAGCTCTGTATGCTTCGCATAATTTTACTCCTGCAATTTTTGCGATAGCATAAGGTTCATTTGTGTATTCCAATGGCCCAGTTAAAAGGTATTCTTCTTTTAAAGGCTGCGGAGCAAGTTTGGGATAAATACAGGAACTGCCAAGGAATAATAATTTTTTACAATTTTCTTTGGCTGCTGCATTAATCACGTTAGCTTCTATCATTAAGTTATCATACAAAAACTCACCTCTAAAAATGTTATTTGCATGAATTCCACCAACCCGGGCTGCGGCCAATAAAACATATTCGGGTTTTTCGTTGAAAAAAAAATCATTAACAGATTTTTGATCTCTGAGATCTAACTCTTTGGAGGTACGTGTAATAATGTTTGTAAATCCTTTGGCAGACAAGAGCCTAAAAATGGCACTTCCGACCATTCCCCGGTGTCCTGCTATGTAGATTTTGCTGTTAAGATCCATCATAAACTTTCTTTGGGCAGCGAAGATAGCTTTTATGCTTTTATTATTGTTTAGGCATATCGACTTTAAAGTAGTCGATATACCAGTCTATAAAATTGCTTACTCCTTCCTCTACACTTGTCTTTGGCTGGTAGCCTAACTCTTTTGAGAGCCTGCTTGTATCAGCGTAGGTTCTGTAAACATCACCTGGCTGCATCGGCATCATTATCTTCTCGGCTTTTTTATTTAACTTTTTTTCTATTGCTTCAATAAATGATG
>CAZDHQ010000961.1:0-1851 GCA_964505135.1 uncultured Ferruginibacter sp. | reverse complement strand
TTGAATATCCCTTTGGGATGCTAATGCCAGGACGTAATTACAACGCTGCAAACCGTGCTGACTATAGCTATGGCTTTAATGGCAAGCTGAATGATAACGATGTGAAAGGCGTAGAAGGTGGGCAGCAGGATTATGGCATGAGGATTTATGATCCGAGGATGGGTAAGTTTTTGAGTGTGGATCCTATCACGAAAAAATATCCAGAGTTAACTCCATATCAGTTTGCAAGTAACAACCCAATAGCGGGGATTGACCTAGATGGTCTTGAGTTTTTAAGTACAAATAAGGCTTACATGGAACAACAGTTCAGTTTGTACACCAAGTATCTTCAAGCTCAAGCAAGTAAGCCTGTTCATACCAATCCACCGAAGCCAGTTATTCAGCCGACACACTCTGAAACTGTGGTCCAAATGCAACAATTAAGTTCTAGAGTTAGTAGTATGAAACCACTTTCTCCAGAACAAGAAAGGCAAAGAATGTTGGCAGCAATTAGGAAAAATTACATTGAGAACCAATCATACATGGGTCCTGCCAAACCTCCAGGGCCAGCAAATGAATTTGAGGCTGGTGCTGTACAAGGTACCCATATGTTTGCGGTTGCTATAGCGACAGAAGCCTGCCCGAGCTGTGCAATTGCTTATGGTGCTTCTGAATTGAGTAATGGTATTAGTGAAGGTAATAGTTCGAAAATTGTAAACGGCTCTCTGTTTTTGGTGCCAATTCTACGGCCTTTTAAAGGAAGTGGTCCAGCATCAGGCATTTTAGAAGTGAGTGCAGAAACCAAATCAGTCGAAGCATTTAAAAACTATTCACCACCAAATCCAATAGAATTTGTGTATGATTACAATGCTAATAAGTTTTTAGTAGGAAAACCAAATCAAACTGGGATTTTTGGCGGCTCTCCGCATCAAAAATTGGTGAGAGCGGGTAACCTAAATGGTAATACAACTGTTGGAGGCATGTTCAGACGGGGTGAAAATGGAGAAATCATTACTAATGAATTTAGTGGACATTATGGCGAAAATTGGACACCGCAGATAACGGAGGCTTTCAAGAATTTTATGGAAAGTACTACGGGTCAGAAAGTTGATCATAAACCTTGGTAGTATTATAATAACGATGCTTTAACTTTAAATATGAGAACAAAAATATTCGATGATATGCATATAAACCTTTCTCTATATTACGATAATATAGAAGAAAAATGGTATTTAGAAACCCACAATTCAGGAGAGATTAGAGACTTAAGTGGTAATACCATGAACAGTTTTTTTAGAATATTCGAACTTGATCCAGACTATTTTTTTAGTAGCGTAAAAATTGAAACCCAAAAGCAGATGTTACCCACCGAAATAATTTCGGAGCTACCATTTGTTAATGCCATAAATCTTTTGATAGACAACAAAATGTTTTATTGGGTACAGAAGGCAAATAATTGGTTTAAATACTTAAAGTTTAATGAGAACTTCCGAATAAAATTGTCACATTTAGTATATGACAATTCCTTTCCGCAAGAAATGAGGCATTTTTGGAAGAAATACCTTTCATCTGAAAAATAATAAATAGATCTTCGATTCATAAAATTGTTTTTGATAGTCAGAGCGAGCGATAGCAACACTTAATGAAATAAAGATAAATGTTAATCGATTATTCTTTCTAAGTTTAATCTGCAGGCTTTGATATTTTTTGGATTGCACTTTGAATATCCCAAAGGGATATAATATCAAAGAACATTTAAATTGAAATAAATATACTTATTTATTAGGGAAGATGTATGAATAAAAGTTGACCTATATGCTTTATTGAAATTGAATTGATACAAGGCGACTTTTTTAAAAATCCATGGTTTAA
>CAZDHQ010000960.1:0-1853 GCA_964505135.1 uncultured Ferruginibacter sp. | reverse complement strand
ACGCTTAATGCGCAGGTATCTGGTGCAGTGAGATGGCTATGGACACCGGCGGATTATATAAGTTGTACTGCTTGCATCAATCCTGTAAGCACGCCTTTAACTTCTACCACCTACACAATTACTGCCTATAACGCAGACGGGTGTTCGCAGAAAGATGAAGTGGTTGTTTCTCTGCTTTGCAAAAACAATTTAGTTTATATACCTAATGCATTTTCACCCAATGATGATGGGCGCAATGACAGGTTTGTAATTAAAGGAAGCGGTATTAAATCAATCCGATCAATCATTATTTTCAGCAGGTGGGGTAAGAAAATGTTTGAAAGAAGAAATATCAATATTAACGACAGGGGTAATAGCTGGGATGGCCGTGTAAATGGAGAACCAATGCCACCTGGTGCTTATGTGTATCAAATACAAACTGAATGTGAAGGTGGGGATATTTTTAACTATAGTGGAACGCTGATGCTGGTAAGGTAAAAGTATCCTTAGTATGCTTTATAAATTTGGTAATACAAAATCAGGCCTCCTGTAAAAACTATTATTGTATTTATAACGCAGGTTAGTATTGAATTTGATTTTGAAATGATTCATCATAGGCACAATGCGTGGAAAATAAGAAAACCTGGCTTCAATGGTGCCAAAGATGAAGTTTTCGTTTCTTATTCTAAAACCAGTACCAAATCCTGAATACAGGTCACTCTTACTGAGGCTTTGTTTGGTTGGCTTTAATAAAGAAGCATCCGCAAAAAGAAAAGGTGCAAAACCAAATCCTGAAATTTTTCTTAGTCTATAGAAGACAGTTTCTGTTTTTACTGTGGCTCTTAGATCTGCTGCTACGTTACCAAATTCAAAATAGGGGAGGCCATAAGGACTTCTGAGTAATAAAGCTTGCTCCAGCACAGGTGTAAATTGTTTGGTAACACCACCGCTTAAAAAGAAGCGTTGCATCCATTTGCTGCCCATTGACCGTAATCGGGTGAAATGATCCACGTTTACCAGTAGATCAAAATCTTCCCAATTGTGTTTATAGCGATAGCCACCTAACTTCAATGTATAAAAACTATAAAATCCTTTTTCATTGTACTTGCTTCGCTGCATTTCAATACCATAATAAGGTCTTGTTCTTGACTGGTCGTATAAACTATCTTTTCGTATCGAATATCCACCAATTACAGAAAAGGAAAATCCAATCGGTACATCTTCCGTTCTTCCAAAACCATAAATATAAGCGGTGCGAAAGAAGTTTTGTTTGAATAAAGTAAAGCTGCTCAGTAAGCCTCTTGAATTAGAGTAAGTACCATCATAATTCAATTCTGTTTTATCAGGTGCTTTCAAAAAATGCTGAGTGAATGCTCTTAGTGCTATAAACTTTCTTACCGTAGTTTTTATACCCGTTTGTCTTATTTTTTTAGCACCAAAATTGTAAGCCACCCATCCATCTATATTGTAAAAGGAATATCTGTAGTCACTGTAATAAAGAGAATCTGCTAAGTAACCATTGCTTGTTTTATTGTAACTCATCTCCAATGCGCCTAGCCAGCGCAGGTATTGCGTAACCAATGGCTTTTCAAACCTCATGTAATAAAAACTTTCTTCATTGCGGTTACTGTTAAATGCATTGTTGTAAGTTTTAAAACCTACATTCCAGTTGATAAAAGAGCCTCTTATGTTTCGCTGCAATAGATCTACGGTATAGCCAACATGGGGAGTTCTTTTACCATCAAAGAAAAAACCGGCACCAAATTTTGATCCTGTGCCAAAAATATTTTCATCCTTTAAGCCAAGATTAAATTTTTGTGTGCCACCAATGCCTGCATCAGGCGTTCCAGCGAGATGTTCTGCAATTTGTAGCG
>CAZDHQ010000959.1:0-1855 GCA_964505135.1 uncultured Ferruginibacter sp. | reverse complement strand
ACATAGTCTTCATGGAATTTTTACAAACAATGATGTAAATGACTTTGGCAGGCTATTTCTTAACCCGAAAGGATTTGCTCCCTTTGGTGTTTTTATTGCATGGAGCATTGTTATTGCTCAAATTGTATCGTCGATACTTATACTGGCTAACCTGTATGTTAAAATAGTGGCGGCTGTTAATATCGTTATACTTATTATGGGAATTGCATTGGTGCATTTTAAAGAAGGATGGTTTGTGGTGGGTGCCGGCAGAAACGGAATGGAATTTAGTGTATTGCTAATTTTTGTTTTGCTTGCTATTATGCTGCAGAAAGATTCCTATAAAAATACGCCACATACAGGCAACTAATTTTTGCATTACGCTAATGCATTTGGTAGACACTAAACTGTAATATGTAGACTTCACATTTTTTAATGCAACGGTATAAAAACAAGCGCTGTCAATCCACAAAAAAATGTATGAAGCAAACAACCATTGTACTATTGGTATGCACCATTGCCTTATTATCCTGTTTTAAAGACCCGCCGGCACAGCAGCCTACAGGCATTGTTTTATCGGCGGATAGCTTAAAGATGCTGCAAACAGATATACCCGGTGATATATATAATGATATGACTTTTGTAAATGATAAAACTGGTTTTGCAGTTTCAAGGAATGGGAAAATTGTGAAAACAACAGATGGAGGATTTCATTGGTCAACACTTTCACCAGTTGTAACTTTTAATCTTGTTAGAATTCAGTTCATCAATACCGATGTTGGTTTTGTAATAGGTGGTGATTCAACAGGTGGATACCTTCTTAAAACATTGGACGCTGGTTCATCATGGCAGTTAATCAACCTGCACATGACAGAGCCCGGGTGGCCAACCGGACTTTTTTTTCTTAACGCAAACAAAGGTTTCATAACTGGTAAGCATTTTTTTAAGATGACAACAGACGGTGGCTCAACATGGGTAGATGCAGTAAGCGAGGGCAATGAAAATTTTACTGATGTTAGCTTTAAAAATGCCAGTAGCGGTTTTGCCACAGCTGGTTCCGGAAAATATTATAAAACGAATGACGCTGGTAATAACTGGCAGCTGCAGCAATCTGAAATAAGCCAAACATTGAGCGAAATATGTCACTCTGCTTCGCAATCATTTGCCATAAGCGGAACGACTTTGGTAAACCTTCAATCCGGCAAAGTGGTGCAGGAGATAAAACTGCCTTCAGGCATAAGGCGTTTGCTTTTTTTGAATGATGTGAATATGGTAGGTATTGGGCAGCATTACGAAACTGGGTTTTGGCCATATGGCGACATCATGATTACCAATATTGGCTTGACTACGGTACGAAAAAGCTATAGCCCTGCTTCGGAAGCTTTGGATTTTAATGCCATTGCAAAGAAGTCGGATGGCCATGTCTTGATGCTGGGTACAGCATTGTTGGCTACACCAATAGTAGAATTAAATTACTAAATGAATATGCATGCTGCAAGTGCCTTTAATAGAATGTAAGCTTCATTGTTTGGTAATGAATTTTACTTATTAAAACACAGGTATTTGATAGAAGGCATATGTATGATCAATTGCCCATACTCTTTACCCTTTGCAAAACATAGATTGATACAGTACAGGCAGGCTGCAACATTGACAAAAGGTTATACGTGCAGCCATGCCGGGTGCTGTATGAGCTTAAAAGTTTGCCAGCAAAAAATCTTTTATAAAACAATTACTTCGAAAGAGAACAAGTATAGTCTAAAACGAACAAAGTAGAAGCTGACAATGACATGAATCAACTTAGCTTTTTTGGACAGGCCATGAAAAATGATTGAAAGGTTTTCTTAGCAGCCTGATTTTTTTTTCCAATTCCCAT
>CAZDHQ010000958.1:0-1861 GCA_964505135.1 uncultured Ferruginibacter sp. | reverse complement strand
TATTCCCAATTGAAACCAAGGATTTGCACACCTTCCAGCATATTATCCAATACCTGGCGGTATCTTTCTTCGCTCTCTATCAATTTTCTTTCTGCATTTACTTTTTCAGTTACTTCCCTGAAGTTTAAAAGCATGGAATTAAGGTTAGGATCATGCAACAGATTTACCATTGTACCTTCTACCCAGATATAGTGACCATCTCTATGCTGCTCCCGATAAAAAATGTTAACTCTTTTGCCAGGATTATTGATAGCCTCTTGTAGTTTTCGCTTGATTTCTTCCAAATCATCCGGATGCACCACATCCAGCAGTGTTTTTGTTATTAAATCCTCATCTGAGTAACCTGTCGTCCGATTGCAGGATGGGCTTCTAAAACTGATCTTTCCTTTTTCATCCATCAGTACTACAATATCATTGCTGTTATTAATCATAGCTCTGTAACGTTCCTGGTGAGCTATTAATTTTTCATGTTCCTTTTGTTTCTCAATACTATCGGTATCGGATATACGAACTGACATAAAATCCTGTACCATTTCACCATCATTAAAATTATGGATATTAATAGGCTTTAACTGGTGAATGATGTATTTTGTTTTTTGTGCTATATCCAGTACAGGTTTATTGTATATATTCCAATGATGCTCCCCGGCAACACCTTTATTATTCGTTATCATATACCGCTGCTGATCCAATTCATGCGGTGTGGCATGTTCAAGTACAAATTGTATTGACTTTTTCAAATTATCAACGAAAGATGCATTTACACCATAATGATCAGATTCAATAGTGCTGTAAATGCTAAACAATTTACTGTTTAGCAATGCGTCTCTTTTTACATTCAATACTTCGAGAAATAAATCAGATACTCCCACAATTGATAAATCGGGATTCAGCACCAGGTAAGCACCAGGAACAGCATTCAGCAATAGTTGCAGATCGGGCCCAGGTATGCTAGTCATAGACAGTTTTTCCGGTATACTTATCCCCTAAATGATAAGTATACTGTTATTGGTATTACATCAGATTTTCAGTTGAGAGCAATCGCTCATGGCAAATAAATGTAAAATGGCGGGAACATTTCACAAGCACATATACAAGGTAAAATTTTTTATTTACTGTACCAACAAAAAAATTATTTGCACTATAGTTTTAAAATAAAGCAATAATTGAAATAGTTCAATAAAAAATGTTATTCAGAAACTTAATTGTATAGCTTCCAAAACAAAAAGGAAAAATTATTTAAACAAAACCATTTAAACCCAGGTAAAAGGATTATTAGATGGTACATGCGTTACTTGTATGCCAGGAATCTTTGGTTGCAGCCATTCAGCCATCCATTCCATACCAGGCTCCTCACTTACAGAATGTCCAAGAACAATCAGTGCAATATCTGATCCCATCAGTCTTGCATCTCTTACATATTCTGCGGTTTCCCATTCAGATAACTCTCCTACAACAATCACATCCGGTTTATCATTAACAATAGCTGTAATTTGTTCTTTACCTCCCCAGGCACCTGGTAAGATGGCAATTCTTTTACAAAGCTGTCCAGCATTTCCAATCACCCTCACTTGTTTAATATCAAGACGTGACTTAAAAAGGCTTATTAAATTTTTTAAGGATGTAGTTGGAATAGTAATTGTTACATCGTTGTTTTTGAAATAAGAAGTCCATTTCATTTTTTTTATTAAGCCATAGCTGATGCCATCCGGCTTAATAGCATGCCATGAATCATGCGATCTCCAAACGGTAATATTATTATCCTTGAGCAGTTGCAATTTTTTTTCAACTACATCACTATTGTTCACAAAATCCAAATGATCTTCATGATTATAAAAAGTAGGCTCATGAGCAATTATAA
>CAZDHQ010000957.1:0-1866 GCA_964505135.1 uncultured Ferruginibacter sp. | reverse complement strand
GAATTGTTGTAGAGTGTACGAATATGCTTACAGCTCTATATCTTAAATATTAAATCTTCATTCTTAAATATAAGTTCTCTATGTTCAGGAACTACTTGAAAACGGCGTTTCGTAACCTGGGTAAGCACAAGCTGTATACTTCCATCAATGTTTTTGGTTTAATGATGGGACTTTCAGCTTGCTTACTCATTGGTGTTTATATACAGCATGAATTGAGCTATGATCAGTTCAATGTAAACAAAGAAAGGATTGCAAGGGTAACAATGGAGTACAGCGCTTCAGGCACAGTAAATACCACTGCTACCACAGGAACAAAAGTGGGCCCGCAGTTTAAAAGAACTTTTCCTGCTGTGGAAGAGTATGTAAGAACTTACATGGGTGCTGCTGTGGTAAGTCACGAGGATAAAGTTTTTGAAGAGTCCCGCTTTTTATATGCTGATCCTGCTTTCTTCAAAATATTTTCTTTTGGATTAACTCAGGGTAATGCAGCTAATGTGTTGGATGCGCCTGATAAAATTGTGATCACTGAATCCATTGCAAAAAAATATTTTGGCACGACAGAGGCCTTAAATAAAACACTTACCATCAGGGAAAAGCAATACACAGTAGCAGGTATCTGTAAAGATGTTCCTCAAAACTCACAGATCAAATTTGATTTTGTAACACAGTTTTTAAATATTGGCAACAATGTAAAAGAGGAGCAATGGTGGACAGCAAACTGGTTCACTTATTTATTGCTAAAGGATAAAGAAAGCCTGCAGCCATTGCAGCAGCAAATAAATGCTTACATGCAATCATCTGCCATCAGGCAGGATGTGGGCATGGATGGAAGCAATTATTTGAAGTATCATTTGGAGCCGCTTACTTCAGTTCATCTTCATTCCGCATTAGCCGGCTTTGAACCAAATGGCAGCATTACATACATTTATATGTTTGCTGTTATTGCATTGCTGATTTTATTAATTGCTTGTGCCAATTACACCAATTTGGCTACTGCCCAGTCTGCAGGAAGGAGCGGCGAAATCGGTATGCGTAAAGTAATGGGAGCATCTAAAAAACAAGTGTTCCTGCAGTTTATTGGTGAGTCATCTATAATCACTGTATTAGCCGCTGTATTTGCTTTTGCACTTTCATTAGCAATCATTCCTTATTTCAATACCGTTTCAGGAAAGCATTTTACCATCAATGATTTAGTACAACCTGCACCCATCATCAGCATTGCCGTATTTGCTGTTTTGGTAAGTTTGATTGCAGGTACTTACCCTGCATTGGTTTTATCAGGTACACAGGTGATTGGTGTATTAAAGAAGGGATTCAATTTTACCGGTGGCAATAATTTGCTTCGCAAAACTTTGATTGTTGTTCAATTTAGCATTTCTGTTTTTCTCATTATTTATACCGTGATCATTTCCCAGCAAATGAATTTCTTGCAGAATAAAAATTTAGGGTATGATAAAGACCATGTGGTAGTACTGCCGATAGACAGGAAGATCAGTGAACAGTATAAAAATATCAAAGACGCCATTGCACAGGTTAGTGGCGTGGAAGCAGTAACAGCAGCTTATGAAACACCAGAAATGGTGGAATGGGGTGATGGTATTACAGCTACTGATGAAAAAGGTGTACATGAGGTTTCATTAAATGCATTGCCGGTGGACCTGGATTTTGCCAAAACAATGAAAATGCAAATGATTGCCGGTAGAGATTTCCAGGAAAATGATTTTGCCCTGATGGATACGGCCAATGACAATGCTAATTATAAACAGCCTTTCATCATTAATGAAACATTGGCAAAGAAAATTGGCTGGACGCCTGCTCAGTCCATCAATCGTACTATTAATAAAGGCGTACCTGGCCCAATCGTTG
>CAZDHQ010000956.1:0-1867 GCA_964505135.1 uncultured Ferruginibacter sp. | reverse complement strand
ATTCACTGGTTTTGCTGCCATTCTCCATACAAAGAGAACGATTAACAGTATAGTAGCTATTATATACAATGGTTTCAATTGTTTTATTGTTGAGCTATACTAAATTAGAAACAGTTTCCCAATTAAGGAAAACTGTTTCACCCAAGCAACACTAGACTAAACCTATAAGAAACGGGGGCAATTTAGCTTTGCGCTATAGTAATGGCTTTGATGATTTCTTCTGAAGGTCTGGCTACACTGATCTCTTTGATTAATTTCTTTGTTTTGGCATCAATCAAAAGAATAACTCCGGTAGATTTAACCGTTTGTACAAGTGAAAGGATATTGTTTTTTTTCAGATCTTCTCCAGATTTGGCGATCGTCTGAGCGTTTGTCAGGTCATTTGGCAGAAATTTCACTTTCAGGTTTTTGCAGGCAGGTAGTACTTCACTCATCATCCTGGCATCATTTGCCTGGCAAGTAGGGCACCAATTGGCTTTATTAATAACTGCCAATACTTTGGGAGACTGCTCTTTGACTTGCTTATGCATGGTTCTTGGCGCGGCAAATATTGCCGAAAAGGAAATTGCGAGAAAGCTAACAAGTACTGCATTAAGGATTGTGTTTTTCATGTTTTGTTTATTTATGGTGATTAAATGAGAATATTTTATTGAATACCAAATCTTGTTCCCAGGTAGAAGGACAATCCATTTACTCTTCCTTCCTGCACTTTTGCCGGGGAAGCCCAGTAGGAGGCATCTATGTAAACCGTTTGAAAGAAACTGGATTTTGTAATGTGTGCCAACCGGGTTCCTATTCTTCCAAATACACTATTTTTCCTTACATTATCCTGTTTTGCTAGATTGAGGATATTATTAATGGTAATACGTGGTTCTCCAATATTCAGATATCCCACTCCGGTATAAATTGAAGTGAACCATTTCTTATTGGTGAAGTAAAAGTTTTTTCCACCATTGATTCCTAATAGCAATAGAGAACTATTAGTGTTCTGAAACAGGAATGGTGAGGATGCATCCCTGAATTGCTGTTCATATTTTAAAGCGTTAAAGTCAAATACGAATTGTCCAAACCAGTCTTTCTTCATAGTCAGTTCCACACCGGAGTTAAAAGCAACGGTTGATTTGAAGGCTCTTCCAAAATTCCCCTGGCCATTAATTACGCCAACTGAGGTTGTAAATAGTACTTTTCCGCTTTGCTGGGCTTGGACTGCATGATAGGTCAGGATAAATAGCAGGAATATTATTATTATTCTGTGTTTTGTTGCCACCTTATTTAATTTTCTGTGATTTGAATGAATGATAAATTAATCCACCTGTCAGGGCACCGTATATGGTCATGCGATAGGCATTTGATTGGATATAGCAGGTGCCGTCAGAACATCCAATTAATCTCCAATAACACCAACCCACCAAACCTCCTATCAGCAGAATGCTCAGGGTAGGTACCAGCTTCCAGACAATTGGTTTGTTCATTTTATTTAACTATATCACATTGTATTAATGTTGCGTTTTCATAGAGGTCAAGATCTTTATCATACCGGTTGCCTGCGGTTATCGCACCTTTTATGCCAATGATGTCCCCGATTTTGATTCCAGAGGCGTGGGCATTTGTTTGTTGCGTAAATGTGGCTGATATTCCTACTCTCGAGAGGTCATCTTTAAGCAAAATGACGGTTTCGCCTATCTGGTTGGTAGATATCTTGCTGACTTTTCCTTTGATAATCAACACTTTTGAATTTCCATCGTCTGATAGGTACTTGGCATTCGATCTGGTAGGATCAGCTGTAAACTCATCTATCAGTTCGCTGGTTGATAATCGAGCAAATACAGTTTCCGTCTGAACATTTCTATGTGGTTTAAACCATAAG
>CAZDHQ010000955.1:0-1869 GCA_964505135.1 uncultured Ferruginibacter sp. | reverse complement strand
CTCCAGGTGCTTAATTCAGGCCTTTTTGGTATGTAAATCAAATACTTAGATATATTGAAGGCCACTTTATGTGGCCTTTTCTTTTAGCTCCCGGTTCATTTCCCGGAATTTTTAAAAAAATTTCCAGAAAATATACTTGTTCCACAATAACAATTTCAATAGGGCGTTTACTAAGTGGTTTTTCATAGGATATTGGATTTAAAACGGGCAGAGATATTCATCTCCGCCCCTTATTTTTTAAAGGATTCATCTTGCTATATATCATTTCACTTTGTATAAAATACCTGGAAGCAAACCGCCTTCAATAATACCAAACCGCTGCAATGAGTACATAAAAAAACTCCCACTTAAGGGGAGTCTTTTATTTCAGGAATAAACAAAAAAAAAATATTTAAACAACAAGCATGGCATCTCCGTAGCTAAAGAAACGATACTTGTCTTTGATTGCTTTTTTATAGGCTTCCATTATTAAATCATAACCTCCAAAGGCACAGGTCATGATTAGTAAGCTGGTTTTAGGCAAATGAAAATTAGTTACCAATGCATCTGCAATGGAAAAGTTATAAGGTGGATGAATGAACATATTTGTCCATCCTTCAGATGGCTTCAATAATTTTTGAGCAGTGAAAGAACTTTCCAATGAACGCATGGTAGTAGTACCAACAGAGCAAATTCTCTTTCCTTCTGTTTTTGCCTTGTTTACAATGGCACAAGCCACCTCATCAATAGCGTAATACTCCGCATCCATTTTATGCTTGCTAAGATCTTCTACTTCAATTGGCCTGAAAGTGCCTAAGCCTGTGTGCAAAGTAGTTTCGGCAAAGCGAATTCCTTTTATCTCCAGGCGCTTGATCAGTTCTTTGCTGAAGTGAAGACCTGCAGTAGGAGCTGCTACAGCACCTTCATGCTTTGCATATACGGTTTGATAGCGCTCTTTATCTTCTTCGTCCGGCTTGCGCTTGATGTATTTTGGCAAAGGCGTTTCACCCATAAAGTCAAGCATCTTTCTAAAATCTTCTTCTGTGCCATCCCATAAAAAGCGAATGGTACGGCCGCGGCTGGTGGTATTGTCAATCACTTCAGCCACCAGTTCATCATTCTCACCAAAGTATAATTTATTACCCACACGTATTTTACGGGCAGGGTCTACAATTACATCCCACAAGCGATTGGGCTTATTCAATTCTCTTAAAAGAAAAACTTCAATCTTGGCGCCGGTTTTTTCCTTGCGTCCATACATACGTGCAGGAAACACTTTGGTGTTATTTACTACCATCACATCCTTGTCATCAAAGTATTCAATGATGTCTCTAAAGTTGCGGTCTTCAATTTTTCCTGAACTGCGGTGAACAACCATCATCCGGCTGTCTTCTCGTTTTTTGGTAGGATTTTGTGCGATTAAATTAAGGGGAAGATCAAATCGAAACTGGCTTAATTTCATGTGTATCAATAATTTTTTAACGATGAACACATGCCTTTTACTGTTTTGCAGAGATATGTAGCCACTCATTTTGTGGCACTTATCATGTTACGGCATGATTTTGAAAGCTGCAAAGGTAATAGATTCAACCTAATTAAAAATATTTATGTACGATTTACACTTATTAACACGTTGATGGTTAAAAAAATGTTGAACCTGCCTGCTTAATTTTGTGATAAACCAGCTTAGTTCCATCTTTAATATCATACATTACACTCACGGATGAAGCGTACAACACTACCATTGATTTTATTGTTCTCTTTTACTGTACTCATACAGGCAGGCTATGCCCAAAAAAATACTCCCAAAAAATATCCAAGCCTTTTATGGGAAATCACTGGCAATGGATTGAAGAAACCTTCTTACCTGTTTGGCACCATGCATGTGAG
>CAZDHQ010000954.1:0-1869 GCA_964505135.1 uncultured Ferruginibacter sp. | reverse complement strand
GCCCGTTATCAGAATTTGAGCATTAATCAGGCTAAGTTGAGTGGTCAATGCGGACGTTTGAAATGCTGTCTCAATTATGAGCTGGATACCTATTTGGATGCTTTACAGCATTTTCCTGATGACTGCGATATGATTGAAGTGGCAAGAGGAAATGCTTACCTGGTAAAGAAAGATATTTTCAGGAACCTGATGTGGTATACGCTGCCAGATAGCACCAAGCAATATCCATTAACCATTGAAAGGGTTAAAAAAATAAAATCACTGAATCGCCAGGGTGTAAAACCTGAAGAGCTGGAGCCTGTAGAAGTGGTGAGCAAAAAGCCGGTGGAAGTAGAACCAACCTATGCGGATGTGGTGGGACAAATAAGTCTCCGCTCCTTAGAAAAAACCAGTCGCAAAAGAAGAGAGCAGGAGAGAGGTGGTCAACCAGGCGGAGGAAAGCAAAACCAACCGCAGCAAAAAGGCAGCAATCAAAAAGGACAACAGCAAGGAAATAACAACCAAAGAAACCAGCAGCAGGGTAACCAGCAAAACAGGCCACAGCAAAACAAGGGACAGCAGCAACAGAAAGGAAATAATCAACAGGGCGGCGGCAGACAAAATCAGCCACAGCGGCCTCAGCAAAATCAAAACCGAGGTAATCAGCAGCGGCCACCAGAAAGGCGTCCTGATAACAGGGGTGGTGATCAGAAAAAATAAACTATTATATCTTTAGCGTCAGGTTTATACCTGGCGCTTTATATTTATTCCAGTATTTTTTATGTCAATTACAGTTTCCAATCTCACCAAAATTTACGGTACACAAAAAGCAGTGAATGATATCTCCTTTAGTGTAAACAAGGGAGAGATTGTAGGCTTTCTTGGTCCGAATGGTGCAGGCAAAAGTACTACCATGAAGATTATTACCGGCTACCTGGAAAGTGATGGTGGGCAGGCATTGGTATGCGGTGAAAAAGTAAGTACCAATTCATTGATCACTAAAAAGAAAATTGGTTACCTGCCGGAAGCAAATCCACTGTATTATGATATGTATGTGAGAGAGTATCTGGAGTTTGTAGCAGGTGTACATCATATCACACAACCGAAAGTCAAGATTGAAGAAGTAATTACTACCGTTGGTTTAAGCCTGGAAGCCAACAAAAAAATCGGACAGTTAAGTAAAGGATATAAACAAAGAGTAGGTATTGCCGCGGCATTGATACATGATCCTGAAGTGTTGATTTTAGATGAACCTACCAGCGGTCTTGATCCCAATCAAATCATTGAAATAAGAGAAGTGATTAAAAGACTTGGGAAAGATAAAACGGTGTTGTTCTCATCGCATATTTTACAGGAAGTGGAGGCTTTATGCGAAAGAGTAATTATTATTAACAGAGGCCATATCGTTGCGGATGATAAATTGGAAAATCTGCAAAAAGCGAATATAGCCCAGCAACAGGTGATTGTAGAGTTTAAACAGCCTGTAGATTTGTCCGTATTGCAATTGCTGGAAGGTATAAATGCTATAAAGGAGTTATCGCCTAAAAGTTTCATACTAACGGTAACGGATGCTGGTAAAGCGAGGAAACAGGTGCTGCAGTTGTCACTTGAAAAAAACCTGGATGTGGTTTCTTTGCAAAGTGGTGAGCAAAGTCTTGAAGATATTTTCCGGGAATTAACCAGCGCTGCTAAATAGATTACAATATTGTATATAGCGGGTACTGATAAATGTTAGTTTTTAAAGGCAGAAAAGAGAAGATGGCTATGATAGTTATCAATTAATCGAAATTTATTTTTAGTCTGCTTGCTCGCAAACGCTGTATTTCGTTTCTTTGCAAACATTAATAAATAACAAATCTTAAATATTCAATCATGAGTTACATTGCCTCC
>CAZDHQ010000953.1:0-1872 GCA_964505135.1 uncultured Ferruginibacter sp. | reverse complement strand
GTCCAGATGTCTTCACAAACGGTGAGGGCTATTCGCTTTCCTTTGTACTCAATTACATTCCATTCATAGGCAGGTTCAAAATAGCGGTATTCATCAAACACATCGTAAGTAGGTAAACAGGTTTTATGAGCTACGGCTTTTATTTGCTTTTCATGTAAAAAGAACGCTGCATTAAACAAGTCTTTCCCTTCACGATTAGGATTCTTTTCCGGCCCACCTACTATCACTGCAATGTCATCTGCATGTTCACTAATTTCTTTCACTGCATGTTCACATTTGCGGATAAAATCATCAAACTCTAAGAAATCTCTGGGCGGATAACCGCACACACTTAATTCACTAAAAACAACTATATCGCCGCCTTGTTTTTTTGCTTCTTCAATTGCACAAATTATTTTTTGTGTATTGCTTTCAAAATTGCCGATGTGATAGTTTTGTTGCGCAAGAAATATCTTCATATACTAGAATCCGCTACCGGCGGTACTTAACGTTGTGTATTGAAAAAAAGTTATTTATTTGTAAAGTTAAAACATTAAAAATCATTCTCGATGAAGCGTTCTTTTGTAGTGGCAGTAATGGCCGTATTATTTTTGTTTTCGTGTAATGATGGAGAAAAAACACCGGATGTTTCCAATATCAAAGTAAACATTAGCACCGATCGCTTTGAAAAAAAATTATTTGACACTACTGCCAGTTCTTTAACTGCCTATCTCAGGCAATTACAAACAGCAGATCCGGCATTCACCAATCTTTTTATCAATGAAATTTTAGGTGCTGATCCAAGGTGGCCTGCCGATTCTACTGCTGCTTATGTTAATAGTTTTATTGAAAGTTATAAAGCAGTTTATCATGATGCTGAAAAAATTTTCAAAGACTTTTCGCCATATGAAAAGGAAATGAAAGCGGCTATTCAACTAGTGAAGCATTATTTTCCATCCTATAAAGTGCCTGACAAAATCATTACTTATATTGGCCCTGCAGATGGTTACGGAGATATTATCAGCAAAGAAGCATTTTTAATTGGCCTGCATTATCATTTGGGGAAAGAAAATCCGCTTTACAAAACGGATATGGTAAGCCAGGTATATCCAGGCTATATCAGCAGGCGATTTGAACCTGGTTACATTAGTATTAACTGTATGAAAAACGTGGTGGATGATGTATACGAAGTAAAAGAAAATGATAAACCACTCATTGATCAAATGATTGAAAAAGGCAAACGACTTTTTATTTTAAAAAAACTACTGCCTGCCAAAGAAGACTACCAATTAATTGGCTACACAGATACCCAATTAAAAGACTGTTTTAAAAATGAAGCAAGAATTTTTGATTTGTTTATAAAGAATGGCTACCTGCAAACAACAGATAAAAACATTATTAAAAACTACGTTGAAGACGGCCCCAAAACACAGGAGTTGGCTGAAGATGCTCCAGGCAATATTGGTTCTTTTGTTGGCTGGCAAATTGTAAAAAAATACATGCAAAAAAATCCGGCCATCACTTTGCAGCAATTGATTTCCTTAAGTGAAGAAACAATTTTCCAGGAGGCGAAATATAAACCTTGATTGAGTTAGAGCGTTTAGACGTTTAGAAAGTTGAACTTAAGCTGCCTGTACATGCGGCTTAAGTTTTACTGTACCAGGTGCTTTCCCAAGGCTTTTCATTACCCTGAAATGTGATACCACAGCTTCCATCATTGTATCATACTTATTATAAGGCAAATTAAATTCCTTGCATTTTTCCATCACTATTTTACTAATGGCGGGATAATGCACATGACTAATTCTTGGGAATAAATGATGCTCAATTTGAAAATTCAAACCTCCTACAAACCAGGAAATAACAGTATTATTCATAGCAAAGTTGGCTGTT
>CAZDHQ010000952.1:0-1874 GCA_964505135.1 uncultured Ferruginibacter sp. | reverse complement strand
GATTCAATAGTACTTCGTATTTTATATAATAAAGACACCAAAAAAGCAACTGGCGTAGAAGTACTGGATGCGGTAACTAATAAAACCTACACATTCAATAGTAAAATTGTTTTTGTGAACGCCTCCGCTTTAAACAGTGCATGGGTATTGATGAATTCTGCTACTGATATCTGGCCAGATGGTTTAGGCAGCAGTAGTGGTGAACTAGGTCACAATGTGATGGATCATCATTATAACCTGGGTGCAAGCGGTTTAATAGAAGGCTATGAAGACAAGTATGTTTTTGGCCGCCGTGCAAATGGTTTTTACATCGCAAGATTTGCAAACATCAATGGTGATAAGAGAGAGTACCTGCGAGGCTTTGGATACCAGGGCGCTGCATCCAGAACAGGATGGTCCAGAGAAATTGCAGAACTAAATATAGGAGCTGATTTTAAAAATGAATTGACGGAGCCCGGTCCATGGAGAATTGGCGCAACAGGCTTTGGAGAAATCCTTCCTTATCATGAAAATAAAATTACCCTTGATAAAAATGTAAAAGACAAGTGGGGATTGCCCGTGTTATCAATGGATGCAGAATTGAAAGAGAATGAATATAAAATGCGCAAAGACATCAATGCTGAATTAGTGGCGATGTTTGAAGCAGCAGGGGTGAAAGAAATTACAACGCATGATAATGGACATGCCATTGGCCACGGTATACATGAAATGGGAACTGCAAGAATGGGTAAAGATTCAAAATCGTCTGTGCTTAACAGCTATAACCAGGTATGGGATGCCATGAATGTTTTTGTAACAGATGGAGCCTGCATGACTTCGTCTGCATGCCAAAATCCATCGCTTACCTACATGGCACTTACTGCACGTGCTGCAGACCATGCAGTAAGCGAACTGAAAAAAGGAAATATTTAAATTGATCACTAATATTCTTAAATTCACAACTTATAATTAAACCAAATGGAAAGAAGAGAACTCATAAAAATGATTGCTGCCTTAACCGGTGGTGCTTTTGTTGGCGGAGGCCTGCTTACCGGCTGCAAAAGCGAACCTGAAATAGGTGGTGCTGCTTTCAGCAAGGATGATATCCTTTTCCTGGATGAAGTAGCTGAAACCATTCTGCCAAAAACAAATACACCTGGCGCTAAGGATGCTAAAGTGGGAGAGTTGATGAAGGTGATGGTGAATGATACCTACGAAGAAAAAGACCAGCAGGTATTTCATAAAGGCATCAAAGATTTAAACGAAGCTTGTAAAAAGTCTACCGGTAAATCTTTTATGGATGCTACATCTGAAGAGAGAACAAAGTTTCTTACTGCCTTAGATAAGGAAGCAAAGGATTATCAAAAGACTAAAAAAGAAGGTGAGCCTGCTCATTATTTCACCATGATGAAACAGCTTACGCTATTGGGATTCTTTACTTCTAAAGAAGGTGCTACGCAGGCATTGCGTTACGAGCCAGTTCCGGGTAAATACATTGGCGATTATCCTTACAAAAAAGGTGATAAAGCCTGGGCTACCTAGTTTAAATAACAGCATTCATTTTTATTACTTCAATTCATTTCAAATGAAGATCAATAGTCGTATATTCTTTGTGGCGCTGCTATGTTGCAGCGCCGCAGTTGTATTATTAGCATCCTTTAAAGAAAATAAATCCTCAATGGCTGCAAAGAAAAAAGCCGTATTAATTTTTTCGAAGACAAATGGCTACCGGCATGAGAGCATTGAAACCGGCATTGCAGCTATAAAAGACTTGGGAGAAAAGAATAATTTTTCAGTAGATGCTACGGAAGATTCACTTGACCTCAATGATAAAAAACTGAGTGGTTACAATGCTGTAATCTTTTTGTCACCTACAGGAAAAGTGCTGGGTTCTA
>CAZDHQ010000951.1:0-1876 GCA_964505135.1 uncultured Ferruginibacter sp. | reverse complement strand
GAAGAAATAAAATTACGAATGAATCAACTCTATGAGCAATGGTTGCAAAAATAACAACACCAAAAAGTATTGAAGCTGCATTGAACTACAATGAAAAGAAAGTGCAGAAGGGAGTTGCTATTTGCTTACAGGCAGCCAACTATTTAAACGAAGCAAAGAGTATGAATTTCTATCAAAAATTAAATGGCTTTGAAAGACTGAACAGTTTGAACGAAAGAGCAACAACCAAAACATTACATGTATCACTAAATTTTGGCCCGTCCGAAAAGCTGACTGAAAATAAGCTGCTACAGATTGCATCTGCCTATATGGAAAAGATTGGATTTGAGAATCAGCCTTACCTGATTTACAAACATGAAGATGCAGGGCATCCGCACATTCACATTGTAAGCACTACCATCAAAGCAGATGGCACCAGGATTAATACCCACAATATCGGCAGAAACCAATCTGAAAAGGCAAGAAAAGAAATAGAGCAATTGTATGGCTTGGTAAAAGCAGAACGGCAACAGCAATTAATGAAGCCCGGAATCAAACCGGTGGATGCAGAAAAGGCGATTTATGGAAAGTCTGAAACAAAGCGAAGTATTTCTACTGTAGTGGGAGCTATATTCAGTCAATACAAGTTTACTTCTCTTCCTGAATTTAATGCAGCTTTAAAGCAGTTTAATGTAGTTGCCGACAAAGGCAAAGAAGAAGGCAGGATTTTTAAGAACCGTGGATTGGTTTATCGCATTTTGGATTGCAAAGGAAATAAAGTGGGTGTACCTATTAAAGCAAGTTCCATCGGATGCAAACCCATCTTGGATAACCTGGAGAAGAAATTCGTTGTCAATGAATCCGCAAAAGAATCCCTTAAGCCATTTGTAAAAATAAAGCTGGATGATTGTCTTTCGCAATCGCCTTCTACAATGAAAGAATTAATGGAGCATTTGAAGCAGAAAAATATTTACACCCTGCTTCGCCAAAATGCAGAAGGAAGATTGTATGGAATCACTTTTGTTGACAACCAGAACAAGGTTGTTTTCAACGGAAGTGATTTAGGCAAAGGTTACAGTGCAGCAGCATTGCAAAGCAGGCTGGCAACCGGCAATGAAAATACCCTTAAAAAGGATGAAACAAAATCAGGTAGTTCTTCAGGCTCTCTGCAAAAAGATGTAACACCGCAAAAGCATCAAGAAAAAACAATCATTGCCACTACAAAAAGTGAAGGCTTGCTGGATGTGCTGCTATCAACCAAAGAGCAATATGATAACATACCAAACAACCTGCTGAATAAGAAAAGAAAGAAAAAGAGGAAACATGATTTATAAAAATTAAACTAAATGTTATGTCGCTTACAGGTGAAAACGAACAGGGGCTGCGGAAAATAATAGACATCACAAGGTTTGCAAGCATCTTTATTTTGCTGCTGCATTTTTATTATTACTGCTATGTAGCTTTTGAGCAATGGGAAATAAAATCAACCATCACCGACAGGCTGATGCAAAATATTTCCAACACAGGTTTATTCAGCAATCAGCTTACTTCAAAATTGCTGGCATTAGGGCTGCTGATTATTTCATTATTCGGTGCACAGGGTAAGAAAGACGAAAAGATAAACTGGAAAAGTATTACCGTTTACTTGTTGCTTGGCTTACTGCTTTATTTTTCAAGTCAGTTGTTTTTCAAATTGCAGTATGATTTACAACCTGTAGCTATAGTTTACATGACTGCTACAAGCATTGGTTTTTTACTGATACTTGCAGGTGGTAATTTACTAAGCCGTTTAATCCGTTACAATTTAGGCAATGATGTTTTCAATTCACTCAATGAAACATTTCCGCAGGAAGAAAGATTAATCAGTAATGAATATTCCATCAATCTTCCTGCCCGT
>CAZDHQ010000950.1:0-1886 GCA_964505135.1 uncultured Ferruginibacter sp. | reverse complement strand
CAAATCATATTCAATTCTTGTTTCAGGACCCACTGCTTTTGTAATTCCTTCCACCACATTTACTGCGCTGGTACTTACGCCGTGGTAACTTCCCAGCAATGCATCCAGCGAAGCTGCATTGGGCCCAACAATCATGATCTGCGGATATTTTTTTACGCTGATAGGGAGCAGGTTGTTATCGTTCTTCAATAACACCATGCTCTGCTGCGCCATCTTTCTTGCCAGTGAACGATGATACACATTGTCTACACTATCCACTCCATAACTTGCAAATGTTGCATTGGCCTTGTTATCAAAAAAGCCAAGTTTGATTTGGGTTCTTATCAAATGTGCCAATGCACTGTCTACTTCTTTTTCTGTGAGCAGGTTTTGTTCTATTGCTTTGAGGGCATCTTTTTGCAATACATTGCTGCAATCTAAATTGATACCTGTTTTTAAAGCAGCAGCAGCCACTTCAACACCGGAAGGCAATGTTTTGTGAAAATCATAAATATCATTCAATGCGCCGCAATCTGTTACCACATGTCCTTTAAACTTCCACTCGTCTCTTAATATATCCTGCAGCAAATGTCTATTGGTGCTCACAGGTTCACCGTTCACTGCATTGTAGGCCGTCATCACTGCTTCCACGCCACTATCAACCAATTTGTGAAAAGCATATAAATAGGTTTCTCTCAAATCTTTTTCACTTACTACCGAATTAAAACCATGTCGATCTTTTTCTGGACCGCTGTGTACTGCATAATGTTTGGCGCATGCAGCAGCTTTCAACATAGATGGATTATTTCCCTGAATACCTTTTACAAAAGCCACGCCCATGGATGCGGTTAAGAAAGGATCTTCGCCATAAGTTTCCTGTCCACGCCCCCATCTTGGGTCACGGAAAATATTGATATTGGGCGACCAAAAAGTTAAGCCCATGTATTGAAAAGCTTTTCCCTTTCCTGCAGTAAGATTGTATTTGGCTCTTGCTTCAGTCGAAATCACATTGGCACATTCCAGCAGCAGTGCAGTATTAAATGTTGCAGCCATACCAATGGCTTGTGGAAATACTGTAGCGTTGCCGGCTCTTGCCACACCATGCAATCCTTCATTCCACCAATTGTAAGCGGGTATGCCTAACCGTGATACCGGCTTGCTGTTATAGCCAAGCAAAGAAACTTTTTCTTCTAATGTCAATTGCTTTAGCAAATCTGCTACCCTTGTTTCCATGGGTAATGAAGCGTTTCTAAAAGCAGGTGTATTTTTTTGGGCAAAAGAAGAAGAAGAGATCAATAAAACAAATGATAATAATTTCAGCAACTGTTTCATATTCCAGGTAATTTATTCGGCGTTCAAGTTACAATTGTTTTAATGCAGATGCTAGTTGTATTGTGGCAAAAGATAGTTCAATATTGACAACTGATATTTACTCATGGAATATTATTATCTTGGCTCTGTTATTTATTCAACATCATATCATGAAAAAAATATTTGTCCTCTTGCTTGCTGTTTCCTGCCTTCACACATTTGCGCAGAAAAAAAGAAAATGGGTTCAACTGTTTAATGGAAAAAATTTAGACGGCTGGATTGTAAAAATAAAGGGCCAGGAACCCGGAAAAGATTCGCTCAACACTTTTAGTGTGCAGAATGGAGTGATGAAAGTTGATTACAGCAAGTATGATTCTTTTAACCAGCAGTATGGTCACATATTTTACAAGAAGCCATTTTCGCATTACTTATTTGCAGTGGAATATCGTTTTGTAGGTAAGCAGTGTACCGGCGGCGAAGGCTGGGCATATAAAAACAGCGGCATTATGTTGCATTGCCAGCCGCCTATGTCGATGCTCAGAGACCAGGACTTTCCTATTTCAATTGAAGACCAGTTGTTGGGCGGTGATAGCACC
>CAZDHQ010000949.1:0-1888 GCA_964505135.1 uncultured Ferruginibacter sp. | reverse complement strand
GGTAAAAATAGAAAAGTTTTTTTACCACATCGTTGTTGTTAAAACGCAACTCTATTGAATATCCATTTAGGGTATATGTACCCATTGTATTCTTTTTTGAATTCGTGCTCACGCCAACACCAAAGTCATAGGAGCTGCCGCCTGAATATTTTTCCAATGTAAATTCTCCTTTGTTGTTAAATGCGATATTGGAACCAATTACAATCATGGTAGAACCACCTACGGCTGTGTTACCTCCGCCGCTAATGGTTTTAAAAGCACCCTGTATCTTTTCATTACTTTCTGCAGATCTTGCCCAGTACCAGTTCTTTTCCCAGCGGCTTGTTTTCATTGATCCTTTTTCCGGCAGTTGCACCAC
Source organism: uncultured Ferruginibacter sp. (assembly GCA_964505135.1). Lineage (GTDB taxonomy): Bacteria > Bacteroidota > Bacteroidia > Chitinophagales > Chitinophagaceae > Ferruginibacter. Next base: position 1,530 of record CAZDHQ010000949.1, on the reverse strand, counting down.
TATGTTTTTACCCTCCATTTTCCATGTGCCCCACTTTTCTGGTTCTGATTGCTTTGAAGCGGCCAAATTTAGTTCGTAAGGACTCACTTTAATGTGTTTGTAGATGGTTCCATCTTTAAGCAGTAAGTAAGGTTTGTATTCAGGAACTATCATGCCACCTACACCATAACTGTATTCCATGTTCATCACTACACCTTTTATTTCTTCGGCCTTTAAAGTTTTGCCTCCGGTGATTGCTGGTTCTATTTTCTGTTTACTATTTTGCTGAAGTGAATTGTCCTTTATTGAAGATGCATTTGTTTCTGCATTTTGTGCGCTGTTTTCCTGTTTAGAAAGATTAATAAAATGTTTGATGGCAATATTCATGTAGGGGCTTTGAACACCTGCAGGCATTTTCATTTTTACATACCGAATATTGTTGCCGTTGGTCTTGTAGGCCATGTAGCTTAACATCCATTTCCTGCCGGATGGATCAGCAACCATTGCTGCACAGGTTTTATAATTCATTACCTCTACCAGCGCAAAATCTTTTGCTGATGGCAAGGCGTAACCGCTTGTTTTAATTTCCATCTCGGCAGTTTTCTTGAGCCATTCGTCCAGGCTGCCACTGGTGCTTTTTTCTAATGGCATCACTTCGTAGGTGAAATTAGCTGCGGCATTATTTGGAATAAATGTGTATTTATTGTTATCCACCTGCTGGCTCCAGTTTTGAATAGGAGGAATGTTTACCTGTGCCTGGGCAAGCAGTAACCAAAAGCAATAGGTAATGAAGAGTAAAAAATGTTTCATCGTTTTCCCGGATCAATTTTACAAATTTTACATTGTAACTTTCATAAAATTAATTAACACCGGTTTAAAGTTCTGTTATTAAAAACAATAGATTGTATGGCCGTTCTTTACCATTGATGAAATGGCTGACGAAAGAAATCATGTACTTTTTTATTGAAATCATCTTTGTATTCTATTAATGTACCATGGCCGGAATTGGGCAGTACCCATAGGTACGCTTTTGGAATAGATTGAAAAATTTTAACTGCATGTTCCAATAAAATCAAATCATGATCACCATTGATGATGAGTGAAGGACATTGAATCTTTTTCAATTCACTTAATGGGATATTTGGCTGCAGCCAATCAAGCATAAAAACTTTCCAATCATTTTTTTCTTTTGCATCGGTAAATGATTTATTGTGTAAAGAATCATAGGTTCTTTGTTCATCCAGCCAAAGAGAAGGTAATAGTGCTGTGGAGTCAGGCCAGAGATTGGCACCTGTTGAAGCCAGCTTTATTACTTTTCCCGGATGACGCATGGCCATCACCAGGGAAATAATTCCACCATCGCTCCATCCAATAACATAAGCAGAGTCAATATGCATGGCATCCAATAATGCTGCTTCATCATCTGCCATCATTTCAAAACTTAAGGAATCACCAGCATCACTTGTTTTTCCATGAGCCCGGCTGTCTGTTGCAATCACCTGGTAGTATTTTGAAAAGTAGGGAATGGTTTTACTGAATGCGCTAATGTTA
>CAZDHQ010000948.1:0-1889 GCA_964505135.1 uncultured Ferruginibacter sp. | reverse complement strand
GGAAGTACACGGTATGATACACTTGCTAATTACAGGGTCGCTGCCGCACCATACGAGCAGCACAGCCAGTTTGGCCCAGTTAACTTTATTAATGAATCTGATCCGGATGTAGCTACCAATAATGTAGACAGTTTGATGTATGGTACACCGATACCAGAAGTAGCAACGGACATTTACGGCGTAAGCCGCAGTTCAACCCAGCCATTCAGAGGTGCTTATGAAGGCACACTGATAACGCTTCCAGTAAAAATAACTTCATTCAATGCCAGTAAAGCAAATACAGATGTTAAGTTAAATTGGAAACTAGATAATACGATTGATGGGTTGGGAATAGCTGTTCAACGCTCTGACGATGGTATTAAATTTACGACAATAGCGACTGTTGAATACGACGCAAAAGGTAAGTACACATTTACAGATGCAGGTGCATTTGGCTGGGGAAACTCAGCATTATATTACAGATTAAGGATTACCGAAATAAACGGTACGTTTACCTATTCCAGCATCAAAAAAGTGGCAGGAGAAAAAAATAACGCATTAGATGTAGCTGTACTTAACAATCCTGTAGCAGGTAGTTTAAAAGTGAACATTCAGTCAGCTTCAAATGAAAATACGGTGATTACTATACGAAATGCCAATGGCGTAAAGGTGATTACAAGCAGGAATATATTAAAACAGGGAATTAACTTTATGGAACTAGCCGGCAGCAATAAGCTTGCACCAGGGTTTTACACAATAACCGTAGCTCAAAATAAAAATGAGAAGAGCGTCAAGTTTTTAAAACAGTAAGTTTAAAAAAGCGGGGCATTTAAATTGCTCCGCTTTTTATTAATCATTAGCCTTATTAAATTTTAAATCCTCACCACTTATCCGGCACGAGTAACACTGCATCCGCCATCATCACTCCATCCACCTCCTTCCCACTAACAGTCACCTGTATACTTTTTCCCTTCTTCAATTCATAAGTGCCCAAAGAAACCCATTCTCCACTGGTTTGTCCTTCCACGTTTGTATGCGGTGCAATAAAAATATCTTTCTTACTGTTTCCATTTTGAATAATGAAATGTGTTTTAGATGCAGCCTTGTCAATGCTTGACTGGTAGGCATAAATGGTATAGCGACCGGATGTTTTTATTTCAGGTTTATAAATGACTTGCGTTTCGTTATTACCTTCTTTGGGTGGAATTTTAATCCAGGTATTTCCACCCGTTTTTTTTACTTGATGTGGCCCGGTAATAGTTACCTGTGTTGCATCATTATCATCCACCAATATTTCTGCAACACTTCCATCCATTAAAGGATTACTCGTAAGCAATTGCTGTAGTTGTTTTACATCCACCTGCTGTACGGTTTGCTTTTTATCAATGGCCATGCAGGCAGCAGCAGCACTGCTCTGTGCCAATACCATAAACACCGGTTCCATGCGGATGGAACCATATGCAATATGGCTGGCACTCAGGCATACGGGTACATATAAATTGTTACATTCATTTTCTTTTGGTATCAGTGAACGATAAGAAATGGGGTAAGGACCAAAGCCACCCTTCTGCACATCGCCTTCGTTCTTTACCATTCCGTTTACAATTAATCTTTCGCAGTTGTGTGAGTCCATGGTATAAGCTGCCATGCCTACAGCATCTGTTATTGTTTCTCTTCCTTCGCAATTGTTTTGCGTCATCACGTAAGCGCCGATCATACGCCTGCTCTCACGGATATATGCCTGCGGTGTGATATTGTTATTGTCTGTGTATTCATCTTTCGGATAACCCCATTGCAGCATTTCATTTCGCAGGTGTGCAGGCATGCGTGGATCATGTCCTATAAAATACAATAAACTCTTTGTGTAATGCAGTTGGTCTTGTAAGATCTTTTCTCTTGTATTATAATCA
>CAZDHQ010000947.1:0-1893 GCA_964505135.1 uncultured Ferruginibacter sp. | reverse complement strand
TATTGACAGGAACCCGGAGAACAGGATTGCGAAGCAGTATCTAACTAGTGCGGATAGGAAGAGTATGGAATCTTGTGAAATAGAAAGCTTATAATGATTATTTCTATGAAGTATTTCTTTTTTTTGAGCATAGTTGTTTTCTTTTTCGACAAATCTTACGGACAGGAAAAAATAAAAACACTTTATATAATAGATTCTATTCCTCTATTATCTGATCCAGAGGCTTGGGATCAGCTCCTCCCGGAAGATATTGCAGATACATCAATCTTAGATAATAAAGACAGTATACAAAATCTTGGCTGGGAAAAAATTGATACAGTCGTGTATGTTTTTACGAAGGCTTATAGAAGTCGGCCAGATAGCGTTAAACAAATACCCAGCTTAAAACAGATGTTAATTGTAAATGATGCCTGGACATTTCACAATGAGGTGTACACTGGTAAGTATCGTAACTATTACCTGGATGGCCAGTTGCAAGCTGAAGGATTATTGCTTAATGGAAAGATAGACGGTGTAGTAACGGCTTATTTTGAAAATGGAATTACAAAGTCTGTTACTGTTTACAGTCTTGGGAAAAGGCACGGCGAAGCTGTTAGCTATTATAAGAACGGTACCGTTTTTAGAAGGGTTACCTATATTAACAATGCCCAAATCAAATCCGATAGCTACTTTATAAACGGCCAATTGCAGGATGAACTGAAAACAGGTATCGCTTCAACGAAGGATACACTCATCAGGTATTATTCTTCAGGGAAAATTAGAAGTATAAACATTGCTCCCAGACGTGCTTTTGATTCAGAAAGCAGAAGGATAGATTTGAACTTTTACACTACTATGTTTTATGAACATATCCGGGAAAAAAATCTAAAGTCGGCTAATAAAGATTTTTTTCATATAAAAAAATTAGATCCTGGCAGTATTGAAACTATTTTCATTGAGGGTGTGCTGCTGTTGAATGAGTTTCGTTTCGCTAAGGCTATTGAGCAATTTAATGAAGCATTGAAGACCGAGCCATTAATGAAAGAGGCTTTCGCTCAAAGAGCTATTTCACGGATAAAGCTATTTAAATATAAAGGCATACCGTTAAATGATATAATGGATGCGGCACTTTCCGTGAATGACTTAGAAAAAATGCCTGAAGACGAACAAGCAAAAGTATGTTCAGATATAATGATGGCAGATCAATTAGATATTAATTTGCAATTTACTTTTGATGAAATTACGGAAGATATCCTGCGTTCTTGTGCCCGTAAAAAAATAACCGAAATATCAATCGCCAATGAATAAAACCTACATTTAAAATGTAACTAGATTTAAATTTTGCAAGTATTGATGTTTTCTGTTTCGATTTGCTGTCATTAAAGTAAAAATATTATCGGCCGTAAAATCCCTATTAACCCTTCAACTTCTCCACGTAAAACTCCTTTTTTTCAACACAGATTATAGTTTAGCATAATAGTTGCATACCTCGGCTTGAATTCCATTTTCATCAAACTGATTCCTGTGCAAAAATCAGCTTTAACTGTTTGTGTCCTTTTTATACTGCTTGGTGGCCGCTCCCTGGCACAATTGCCGGCCTTTCAATGGAGCTTGCATTATGGCGGCTCCACGGTTGATATTCCTTATGTTATAAAATTTACTTCCGGCAATGGAACTATTGTGGCCGGTTATACCGATTCAAAAGATGGCCAGCCAGGTATGCATAATAGCCGTGACTACTGGGATCTGTGGGTGGTAAAACTGAACAATTGTGGTGATATAGAATGGCAGCGCTCTGTGGGCGGCACTGGTTATGAAACCGCCAAAGATATTGCCCAAACATCCGACGGTGGTTATATCGTATTGGGTGAAACCAACTCAACTGATGGTGATGTGGTGTCGGGTCATGGCGGC
>CAZDHQ010000946.1:0-1894 GCA_964505135.1 uncultured Ferruginibacter sp. | reverse complement strand
ACTTTATAAATATATACATGAGACTTACATATTCCATGTCCAGCATAATTCATCCGGTCTGGTAAGAAACCTTACTACTGTTGTTGGGCAATTCGTTGATGCGCTTACATCCATCTTTACTATTATTACGGATAGTTTTTTATTACTTGGATCGCTGATACTATTACTTTTTATTTACCCAGTAGTTACATTATATTGTATTTTGCTTGTGGGCGTAGTTTTGTATGTTTTTCAACTGATAACACGCAAGCGGGTGAAAAAATGGGGAGAGGATTTTCATCACAATGAGAGCACACGCCTCAAACATGCTCAGCAAATTTTAGGGGGTATCAAAGAGATCAAGATATTCGGAAAGGAGAATTTCTTTTTTGAAAAATTCGTTCAATATGATCTCCTTAGTTCCCGTGCAGGACAGTTGCAAAGAGTTTCCAGTGCAATGCCGAGAGCGTTTTTAGAAATGTTTTCGGTTTTACTTATTTCGTCGGTTTTGATATTGATGTACGCAAAAGGAGAAGGATCAGGTACCATACTTTCTGCTGTAGGAATTTTGGTAGCTTCCGCCTTTCGGTTGTTGCCATCGGTTTATCGAATCTCAAGCGCATTACAGAATCTTACTTATCTGACACCCGCAATTGGCGTGTTAAGCCATGATACGAAAACTGTAAAGGAACTAAAGAACCAGTCTGGCAATGTAACACTGGAGAGTATAAAGAAAAATATTCTGCTACGGGATCTGTCATTTGCATACCCTGAAACAAAAGAGAATACGCTGTCTGCCATTAATATTGAAGTTCCGGTTAATTCAACTGTTGCTCTGATCGGCACAACAGGAGCGGGGAAAAGTACATTGGTAGAACTCATTTTAGGATTGATTACCCCTTCTTCGGGTAAAATATTGGTTGATGGAAAATCTATACATGACGACATTCGTAGCTGGCAGAATATTGTTGGATATGTGCCACAAAACATATATCTGATCGACGATACCATACGCAGAAATATTGCATTTGGTGTTGATGATGATAAGATCGATGATCAAGCGGTAAAGGCTGCAATCAAAGCTGCCCAACTGGAAGTGTTGATCAACGATATCCCTTCAGGCATTGATACAATTGTGGGTGAACGAGGTGTGAAACTTTCGGGAGGACAAAAGCAAAGGATAGGCATTGCTCGTGCATTATATAACAATCCCGTATTGCTGATCTTTGATGAAGCAACCAGTGCCCTGGATTCTAAAACAGAAAAGGAAGTGATCAAAAGTCTTGACATGTTAAAAGGGCAGAAAACAATTATCGTAATTGCACACAGGCTTACTTCGGTAAATAACGCTGATTATATATACCGGCTAGAAAAAGGACGCATCGTTGATCAGGGAACACCAGAAAAAGTGTTTATAGGCATCAAGCACTAATAAAAATGATTGATTATCGCGTGACAGCAAGAACCGCTACATATCAAAATAAAAACAAAGCTAAGCGGGTATTGATATTGTCTGACTCTCTGGCATTACCAAGGCATATTCCTGAAAATGTACCTTATGAAGATACATGGGTTGAATTATTACGTTCTCAAAACGAGGATTTTTTGATTCATCAACTTTCAATTGGTGGTGCAACAATAGACAGACTTTGGGGGCAGTATTTTTATCATAAGAATTTTTTACCCGACATCTGTATTATTCAATGTGGTATTGTAGATTGTTCACCGCGGGCATTTACTGAGTTTGAACAGTATGTGATTAACAGTAACAGGGTTACCCGTAAACTGGGCAATATTATTATACCAAAGATCAAAGGCTTTTTAAGAAAAAATAGATATATACAACTTACTCCTCAAGCAAAATTCCGTTCTATGCTTGAATTGTTTAAAGCTGAGAAGATGACAACACTTGTTG
>CAZDHQ010000945.1:0-1901 GCA_964505135.1 uncultured Ferruginibacter sp. | reverse complement strand
GTAGGGTTTTGGACAATTGCTAATCGCCCCTGCGGTCTCTGCTACTCAGCTGCAAAAAATCTCACGCAGAGAAGCAGTGTTCGCAGACGAAAAAAAGTTAGCTTTTGGTATTTTTCGATTGCAGTGCAACCAAATTTTGTGATACTTTATTATTTTACCCCAAGCGCTCTTTATAGTCCAGTCCATTCTTTTGGAGTGTCTCTTTTGCAATCTCATACCCTGCATCTGCATGCCTTATTACACCCATGCCGGGATCGTTGCGAAGTACCCGTTTTAATCTTTCTTCTGCATCCGGTGTTCCATCAGCTACTATCACCATGCCGGCATGAATGCTGTAACCCATGCCTACGCCGCCACCGTGGTGCAACGATACCCAGCTTGCGCCACCGGCGGTGTTGACCAGTGCGTTCAACAAAGGCCAGTCTGCAATGGCATCGCTGCCATCCAGCATGGCTTCTGTTTCCCGGTTAGGGCTGGCCACACTTCCTGTATCCAAATGATCACGACCAATTACAATGGGCGCTTTTACTTTACCTGTGCGAACGAGCTCATTAAATGCCAGTCCGGCTTTTTCTCTTTCTCCCTGCCCAAGCCAGCATATTCTTGCGGGCAAACCCTGGAAAGCAATTTTTTCTTTAGCCATCTTCATCCAGCGGATCATGCTTTTGTTTTGTGGAAAGAGATGCATGATCACTTCATCCGTAACAGCAATATCATTGGGATCACCGCTTAATGCTGCCCAGCGAAATGGGCCTTTGCCTTCGCAGAAAAGCGGGCGGATGTATGCAGGAACGAAGCCGGGAAAAAGAACGCTCCCTCCGCCCCCTAAAGGCGGAACTTTGGAGACATCAATATTTTTAGATTCATATTCTAATGCTCGTGCTCTAATATTGTTTCCGTAATCAAATGTTATTGCTCCCTTGCCTTGCAGTTCAAGCATCAGTTTTACATGCAGATACATGCTTTCATAACTGAGTTGCAGATATTGTTCTTTGTTTTGCTCACGGAGAACGTTTGCCTGTTCATTAGTAAGTGTGTGTGGGATATAACCGATCAATGGATCATGTGCACTGGTTTGATCTGTAAGTGTATCAGGAATGATATTTCTTTCGAGTAGGCGTTGCAATAAGTTAACTGCATTACACAATACACCAATACTTTTTGCAATGCCGGCAGCTTTGTATTTCAATGCGGTATCAATAGCTGTATCAATATCAGTATATTTTTCATCCAGGTATTTTGTTTCGATGCGTTTATCAATGCGCCATTCTTCTACTTCTGCTATCAACGCTACACCTTCATTCATGGTGATGGCTAAAGGCTGTGCACCACCCATACCACCCAGACCAGCGGTTACGTTTAATGTGCCTTTTAATGTACCGCTGAAATGTTTATCAGCAGCGGTGGCATAGGTTTCATAGGTGCCCTGCACTATGCCCTGGCTGCCAATGTAGATCCAGCTACCCGCTGTCATCTGACCATACATGATCAGACCTTTCTTCTCCAGTTCTTCAAAGTGTTGCCAATTGGCCCAGTTAGGAACCAATTGCGAATTGCTGATCAATACCCTTGGTGCATCTTTATGCGTTTTCAATATGCCTACGGGCTTGCCACTCTGTATTAACAAGGATTCATTGTTCTCTAAAATTTTTAATGCAGCAATTATATTGTCAAGCGCTTCAAAATTTCTTGCCGCTTTTCCCCGACCTCCATACACAATTAAGTCATCGGGTCGCTCTGCCACTTCAGGATTCAGGTTATTTAACAGCATTCTTAATGCAGCCTCCTGTATCCAACCTTTACAATTGAGTTGGCTACCTATTGGAGTTTTATATTTTATAGCATCGTATTTTTTTACAATAGTAGACATATAGCAAATTTGATTACAAGATAAAGAAAGG
>CAZDHQ010000944.1:0-1901 GCA_964505135.1 uncultured Ferruginibacter sp. | reverse complement strand
CAAAGAAATGGGCGGAAAGTATGAGATAAAAAGTGAGCCGGGTATTGGTACCACAGTTTCTGTTACGGTGCCGGCTTAATTTTGTAAACTGAATTTTTGATTATGATTAGGATATTGATTGCAGACGATCATACCATAGTGCGAAAAGGACTTCGGCAGATATTGGCAGAAGAGTTCACAGACGCACACATACAAGAAGTGTCTGATGCAGATGAATTAATAACAATGGTAATTAAGGAGAAATGGGATGTAGTAATTTCAGACTTGTCTATGCCTGGTAAAAGTGGCCTGGAGGCGCTGCAATATATTAAACAACACATGCCTGAAATACCAGTATTAATTTTAAGCATTCATCCAGAAGAACAATATGCCATCAGGGTTTTGAAGGCTGGCGCATCGGGGTATTTAAGTAAGGATACGGCTCCTGATGAATTAGTGAATGCAGTGCATCGTGTACTGCTTGGTAAGCGATATATTACTGTTTCTATGGCAGAGAAAATTGCTGATACACTAAACAAAGATTCAGAGAAGAAATTGCACGAAACCCTTAGTGCCAGAGAGTTTAATGTATTTAAAATGATTGCTTCCGGGAAGGCAGTTTCTGAAATAGCAGATAGTCTTTCACTTAGCGTAACCACGGTAAGTACCTACCGGGCAAGGATTATGGCCAAGATGAATATGAAAACAAATGCCAATCTTACCCTTTATGCCATAGAGAATAATCTCTTATAACTTTTACCTGATCTTTTGAACAGCATTTTCACTGTAGATTTTGTAGTACAAACTACTACAAGCTTGTAGTATATATACGGCACAATTTATATCTGATGTACTATATTTAGAAATAATATACTTGTCTTTATTTGCATGCCCGCTTTTTAGTTTCGATTGATTTGAAAAACCGTTCTATTCAAAAACTTTTAAGTAAATGCCTGGGGCTTGCTGTTTAGTGAGTGGTCAGGTTTTTATTTTTGTGAACTGATATGACAGGCTAACTGCTTAAATTCTTTCGCCATCTGAGTTCGCAACCGCAAGAATTATTGCAACCAGCAGCCAAGGGAAATCCGAGGCTGCTGATTTTCTTTTGTACCTATTCCTACTCCAACACTGTTTTTATTGCTGCTGCTTTTAAAAGGCATTCTTCATATTCTTTTTCTGCCTGGCTGTAAAAAGTAATGGCACTGCCAGCCTGGAAAGATACATATTGTGTGCTGGTATTATACAGGATGCTCCTGATTACCACGTTAAAATCAAAATCTCCATTGGGGGCCTTGTACCCAATAGAGCCAGAGAATAGTCCCCGTTTGGTTTGCTCGAATGATTCTATTAATTCCATCACTCGTCTTTTAGGAGCACCCGTCATAGATCCCATTGGGAAAGTAGCTTTAATTATAGCTGTCCAGTCAAGATTTTCACCTACTTCACCTGCCACAGTACTAATCATCTGGTGAACCTGCGGAAAACTGTAGATGCCAAAAAGTTCTTCCACCTGCACGGTTCCTTCTTTACATACTCTGCTTAAATCATTTCTTACCAAATCAACAATCATGATGTTTTCTGCTCTCTCCTTAGCACTGCCAAGCAATAATTGTTTTGCTTTTTCATCCAGATTGTTATCAGCAGGAATTCTTTTAGCTGTACCCTTAATTGGCTGGCTAATAATGCGGCTCCCTGTTTTTTTCAGGAAACGTTCAGGGCTGGCAGAGATAGCATATTTATCATTTAGCCGGTAAAGTGCTGCAAAGGGAACGGGAGAGATGCTGGTTATTTGCCGGTAGAGCGCAACAGGATCAAGCAAGACATTTTCTGCAAAAAACTACTAGCAAAAATTCATCTCGTAGCAATCTCCTCTTAAAATATGTTGCCTGATTTTTTCAACGCTGTTAATGTAGACTTCTTTT
>CAZDHQ010000943.1:0-1910 GCA_964505135.1 uncultured Ferruginibacter sp. | reverse complement strand
AAAGAAAGCTGAAAAAGGCCAGGGTAATTTTTATACGGTGAAGGAAGGCGAAACTTTACTTGACGTAGCGCAGGTAAACGGCATACAACTGGAGTCTTTATTAAGCTATAACAATATGAGCAGGAATACGCCTGTTACAGCAGGCAGCAGGCTGGCTTTGCAACCGATGCTGGATGTAGCTGCTGCCAATGACAAACCAAAACCTGTTGTTCAACAATCCGTAGCAGTAGTTAAATATCATGAAGTGCAACCAAAAGAAGGGTTGTATGCTATTTCAAAAAAGTATGGTGTAACGGTGCAGCAGTTGAGAGACTGGAACAATCTGTCAAATGATAATTTAAGCATTGGACAGCAATTGATCGTTTCAAAATAAAAGCAACAAACTTAAATACTAACCATGTCTGTGATCCAGGTTCTTGATAAAAAGTTTAAGCCTTATATCAGCGCTGCTGAAATCAGTGAGCGTATCAAACTGATGGCAGCAGATATAAGTCGGGATTACGAAGGGAAGAAGCCGATTTTTATTGCCATCCTGAATGGCTCTTTTATGTTTGCAGCTGATCTCTTTAAAGAAATTAACATAGAGGCAGAGATATGTTTTATTAAGCTGGCATCTTATAAAGGCACCAAGTCTACCGGAAATGTAATCACATCCATTGGTTTGGACGAGCCATTGCAGGGCAGGCATGTGGTTATTGTTGAAGACATTGTTGACACCGGGAAAACATTGAACATGTTTTTACCACAATTGCACAGCCAGCATCCGGCTTCTTTGAAAATAGCCGCACTGCTGCATAAACCCGAAGCACAGGAATACCCACTGGATATAGATTACCTCTGTTTTAGTGTGCCCAATATATTTTTGCTGGGCTTTGGGTTGGATTATGATGGATTGGGGAGAAATTTAAAAGAGATTTACCAATTGGTAGACGGGTAATCTGCAATATATGCTAACTATCAACGTTTTAAATAGATGATTTTACCTGATTTTAATAGTTGCCTTTGAAAAAAATAGCTACTTTTTTAGTGTTTGGTCTTTTTATTTTTCAATGCAACGCTCAGTATTATTTAAGGGGCGAAATAAAAAATGAAAAGAACGAATACCTGCAGAATGTAAAGATACTGTTGCACTCTGATAAGCTGCTGTATCGTTCCGGCAATTCTGGTGGCTTTGGTATTTCAAGCAAAGTGGCTGAGGATTCACTTACGCTTTCTTTAGAAGGTTACGAAACTTCCACTGTAAAAATTACCGCAGGTAAACTGGCTGAAATTACCATGAAGGCACTTTCATCCAATGCCAGCAAACTCCGTCCCAAGCTTATTTCCATCACTAAAGACAATGCTTTCAGATCCAGGGTCAACTGGTTTGTAGGTGACGAATCTTATTTCTCCATCGTGGAAAATGAAACGGTGAATGCCGATAAATATCCCAACACTGGCTTTTCATTAAACATCAACAAAGCTTCCTACAGTAATATCCGGCGCTTTCTTTCTATGAAAAGCGTGGTGCCACCGGATGCGGTAAGAATTGAAGAACTGCTCAATTATTTTAATCTCAATTATAAAGAGCCTGAAAAGGGTGAATATTTTGGCCTTGAATCTCATCTTTCACAATGTCCATGGAATGCGGAAAAGCGCTTGCTTTATCTTAATGTCAACGCAAAAAAATTAGACCTGGGGAAAATTCCGCCAAGCAATCTTACTTTTTTGATTGATGTGTCAGGCAGTATGGAACTGCAAAACAGGCTACCATTGGTGAAAGCTGCATTTCAAATGCTGGTAAAAAACCTGCGACCTATTGATACGGTATCTATCGTTATCTACGGAGGCTCTGTTTCTGTATCGTTAATGCCAACAAGTGGTGCCGAAAAGCAGAAGATTTTACAGTCAATTGAAGAACTGGAAGCAAG
>CAZDHQ010000942.1:0-1910 GCA_964505135.1 uncultured Ferruginibacter sp. | reverse complement strand
AAACTATTAATTGAAAAATGTATAGAAAAAGCAAAAAACCTGGGAGCAAAAAAACTGTACCTCGTTTCAAACAGCCAGCTTACTACAGCTGTTGCGCTGTATGAAAAATATGGTTTTAAACATGTGCCGCTGGTTGACCTGCATTATGTTACTGCAGATGTAAAAATGGAACTGGATCTTTCCCAACAATAACATTTTATTTTTTTATCATTATCGCTATCTGCGGCCATTTAAGGGCAAAACTGTTAACTTTGGCAGCCTTTTCAATCAATAAATAATCACCTGCTACGTTTAGGTGAATGCGGAAGAAAAGGTACACATCAGTTATGGATAGATCAATCATCTCGGTTAACAATCTAAAGAAAACCTACGGCAGTTTTGAAGCAGTAAAGGGCATTTCATTTGAAGTGAAGCAGGGGGAAATATTTGGGTTGCTGGGTCCCAATGGCGCCGGCAAGTCCACCACGCTGGAGATCATTGAAACACTCCGTGATAAAACAAGCGGGCAGGTTATAGTAGATGGAATAGACCTGGATAAAAGTCCTGAAGAAATCAAAAAGATCATCGGGGTGCAGTTGCAAACCTCTGGGTTTTATCCGGGGTTGAATTTATTGGAACTTATCCAACTCTTTTCAGGATTATATAACCGAAAAGTAAACGCACAGGAATTGCTGCGATTGGTGAATTTGGAAGACAAAGCAAAGAACAAATACAAGGAAATGAGCGGTGGGCAAAAACAACGTTTCTCTATTGCCACCACATTGATCAACGATCCCAAAATTGTTTTCCTGGACGAACCAACCACCGGCCTTGATCCGCAGGCAAGAAGAAGCCTGTGGCAACTGATCAAAGACATCAGGGCAAAGGGTACCACGGTTATCATCACCACACATTACATGGATGAGGCAGAGCAACTGTGTGACCGCATTGCCATTATGGATGAAGGCAGGATTATTGCAATGGATTCGCCTGATAAGATGATTGATGATTTGGTATCAACCGGTTTTGAAAGACCCAAACAGGTAAAGATGGCCAACCTGGAAGATGTGTTCATCCACCTAACGGGTAAGGATATACGTGAAGAATAATTTTTATCAATAAACTACAAATTAAAAATCAACAATGAAAAAAATCATTTTGGGCTTGTGTGTACTGGGGAGTACCGTAGCGGCAAATGCACAATCAAAACCAACCAAGCCGGCTGCGGCAAAGAAACCTGCAACAGCTACAGCAGCAGCTAAACCTGCCGTTGCGGCATTAAAATCCAATGTAGATTCTTTCAGCTATGCAGTGGGGGTAAATATTGCCAACAGTTTTAAATCTCAAAGCATTGACAATATAAATACTGCCGTTTTAAAGAAAGCATTGGATGATGTGCTGGGAGGGAAAACCATGACGCTTACGCAGGAGCAATGTGGTAGTGTATTGCAACAGGCAATGGTGGGATTGCAACAAAAGGCACAGGCAAAAATGTCTGCCAATGCAAGTGCTGAAAAAGCAAAGTCAGCTGCATTTTTAGAAGCTAATAAAAAACGCAAAGAAGTAATCACCTTACCAAGCGGATTGCAATATGAAGTATTGAAAGCAGGTGATCCATCTTCTCCAAAATTGACCATACAGGATACCTTCGTAGTAAACTACCAGGGTACTTTGATTGATGGAAGAGAGTTTGATAATTCTTACAAAAGAGGACAGCCATTAGAATATCCTGTTGGTGCTGTGATTCCGGGCTGGACAGAAGCACTGCAGTTGATGCACATTGGCGACAAATGGAAACTATATATACCAAGTGATTTGGGCTACGGTGACAGAGGTGCTGGCGCAGATATTCCCGGCGGTGCTGCATTGATCTTTGAAATGGAACTCCTGGGCATTAAGCCTGCAGCCAAAGCAGAAGACAAGAAATAATT
>CAZDHQ010000941.1:0-1917 GCA_964505135.1 uncultured Ferruginibacter sp. | reverse complement strand
GGGAAAGTGTTGCTGAAGAACGGGAGCAATTACTATTGAATTATATTTTATCAGAAAAGGAAAGGTTAAGTCCTGATGATTCGATATTGTTTGGACTTAATGAGAGAGGACTCAATGATGAAGAAGCCGCTGCTTTTCTTGCCGACTTAAAAGAAAAATTATCCAAAAAAATTGACCATGTGAATACGCAGGTATATGTGGGAGGTGCCATTTGTGTGCTTGGCATATTTGTTACGTTGGCTACTTATGCGGCTGCATCGCAGTACGGCGGCTATACCATTATTGCCTGGGGTGCTATCATATTTGGAGCTGTAAGGGCAATCAAGGCAATGCAGGCACAGAAAGAATTAAAGGCAATGTTGAATGAAATGAATAAAGCAAGTGAAGAGCAAGCAAAGTAAAATATTAATAGCTTTCTTGCTTGTTGAAGCAGCAATCGCTATTTTTTATGTGCATGCTCAACCCAATTGCGAACCTTGCATAACAGGTATGCCTTGCCCTCCCTGTATTAGTCAAAGTCAAATTGTGGCAATATGTATTGCAGCTTTCATTGCCTTTGCAGTACTTCTCTATTTTATAGTTGATCAAATAAAAAGTAAAAAATCATCGATCTCTTAAAGGAATTAGTATGAAGAATAATTGGTATGCTTTGTTGCTTCTTTTACTGGCTTGTAAGACTAAAGCGCAGGGCACTCACTATCCGATACTGATTCAGCATGATCATCCTGTGTTAAGTAAAGGAATATTTAGTTCGCCACAAGTTTTTGAAATGCAAAAGGGAAGACCCAACTCAGCATTTATACTTTATTATTTTAAAAAGGAGTTTGAATTCTGGAAAATGCTGTGAAGCTTTTTTAAAGTAGGATACTTTACATTTGTTGTATGAAAAGATTTCTTTTGCCCTTCATTTTTCTTTTGCCTGTATTTACTAATGCACAAAAACCGGTTGTCAATCCATTTGCGCTAATTGATAAAAAAGCAATTCAGCTTCCTGATTCTGTTACAAAATCAAGCGCCGGTATAGCAAAATATATCTCCGAAAACTTCGATTCCGAGAAAGACCGGTGCAGGGCCGCTTTTATTTGGATTGCTACCAATATAGAGTATGATGTGGCCAATATGTTCGCTTTTAATTTTTACGAAACAAAAGAAGATAAAATTGCAAAACCGCTGATAACAAGAAAAGGAATTTGTGAAAACTATGCAGCTTTGTTTAGTGATGTCTGCAATAAGGCTGGTATCAAGTCTTACGTAATTGAAGTATACACAAAACAAAATGGTTTTAGAGACTTTATACCGCATGCATGGAGTGCAGCATTGGTAGACGGCGCATGGTATATGTTCGATCCTACCTGGGGTTCAGGATTTATAAGCGCAGGAAAGTTTGTAAAAAAAATAAACGAGGCTTATTACAAAGCCGCTCCGTTAGTACTCATTAAAACACACATGCCATTTGACTATTTGTGGCAATTTTTAAACTATCCTATTACCTGCCAGGAATTTTATGATGGTAAAACACAGGAAGATAAATCAAAAGCATTTTTTAATTATGCTGATTCTTTAGATGCTTATCAAAAGATGAATCAGATAGATTAGCTTAAATCCGCATCTGTTAGAATAGAAAGAAATGGAATAAAAAATGCGATGATTTATGATCGGCTTCAGCATATTAAAGTAGAAATTGAAAATGAAAAAAAAAAAAAAATGATAGATCAATACAATGATGCTGTACATGCTTATAACAAAGCACTTGCTTTTTTCAATGAGTTTATTGATTACCGGAATAAGCAGTTTACTCCAATCAAGCCAGATGCTGAAATACAGGCGATGCTTGATGTTACAGATAGTCAGATTTTGAAGTCTAAAACATTATTAAAAACAATTCCGGAACCCAGTGCCAGTATCATTACTTCATCC